>CAMWWJ010000318.1 GCA_947177925.1 uncultured Lachnospiraceae bacterium | reverse complement strand
GCCATGCCCGGCACACATTTTAGGCATATTGCGCCATGGACGGCGCTATATGCCGCCCCGGACGCCTTCCATAATCTTCCTCAGGCTGTTTAGGAAACCTGCCATCAAAAACACCGCATGGAATCCGCCCTCCTCCCTCTTTTGCGTCCGCCCGCCAATCCCCTTTTTCACTCCACCTCTCCACTCCGAAACTGAAGCAGCCTTTCATTCATCTCCTTCTCCAGCCTTTTATCCATAGCTGCCAAAGCAACGGTCACTATGAGGAAAACGAGAAAGATGGCAGCGCACATAACAAGAAGCTGATTGATATTTTTCCATAAAAACCACTGGAATTTTATTCCCCAGCCCAGCACACAGAAGTTAATATAAATATAGTGAAGGAACAGCCTCACAAGAAATCCTCTCTTTGACACTTCTCCTTCCGGCCAGATAAAATTGCCAAGGCAGCAAAGAGCCGACAGTCCCAGGATCTGCCATAACAGCTTTACGGTTACGCTTGCTCCCGGCCAGAAAATACACATATATAGAGCAGCTACCAACAAAATGCCCGTAGTTACAAATGAAAATGTCAGTAAAATCTGTTTGATTTTTTTCATCTTGTTCTCCTTTTATAAGCCCAGCTTGCTTTTTAAAACACTCACATACTGTCTGGAAATCATTACCTTTTCCCCGTTTAACAAGGTTGCTTCAAAGCGTCCGTTAAAGGCTGAGGCGAAGCTCTTTATCTTGGAAATATTTAAAATCACCGATTTGGAAGCCCGGAAAAAATCCGTTCCTTCATATTCTTTTTCTATTTCATACAGCTTCATTTTTGTTTCATATACTTCTTTACTGCAATATAAAAAAACCTTGTTATCCACTGCTTCAAAATAATAGATATCCTTTGGATGGATCATGGAAATATTCCCATCTTTGCTTCCGCTTATTTTCCTGGTATTCATTTTCAGGCTGTAAATAAGCTCCAGAAAGTGGCTGTCCAGATTTTTGCAGCGGATAATGATTTCGTCCTCTTCCTCCGGCCCTATGTCTTCTATGGTTATTTTCATGCTCTGTTCAATCCCTTTTCTTTCATTGAAATCCAATTTGTAATAATTTCAAATCAAATAGTTCTTTTACAATACTAAACATCTCATCTTGAGTTCTGGATCCATCATTAACAATGCATGGAACTATATTTTTTTCACATTCTACTTTTACTTGTTTCGCAAACAAAATATCTCGTTCCATCCAATTATTAAAAGCCTGTTGCTTATCTGAACACCCTTCCAAAATATATGGAACCCATTCACGCTCTTTATAATGTGATATCTGAAAATCTGGTGTTGGAATTATCGAAATGTATTCCTTTTTTCTGTATTTCACCATTACATTTGGAGTATATGCAGCTCCTTCGGTTACAATAAAATCAGCATCAATTTTCTCCAAATATTCAAACACCAATTCTGATATTTCATCATAGATAAGAAATTCATCTTCACATTGTATCAATGGTTCCCTCATCCAAATTTCATCTGGTGTCATAGTTACACTATTTTTGCATGTAGGATATCCCTTTTCTGCCGCACTATTAGTAAATTTATCTAAAAAATCATCAACCTTGAAATAATATGCACCATATTCCTTTGAAATTGGTTCAGCAACAGTACTCTTTCCGCTACAAGGCGAACCACCTATAAAAAGAACTCTTTTATTCATGATTCTTCGCTCCTTTCATAGATTTTCTTTTCTGTTTTTTAGCCCCTTCCTTATTTATTATCGAAAAAGGAATACTCTTTTTCTGCTTTAGCATTTGATCAAATACTACATGTTCTCTCTTCTTTTTTCCCATCTGAAACCTCCATTATAATAGTTTAGTTTTCAGATGCCATCCAAATTTCCATCACCAATTACCTCCTCTCCAAATATGAAAATAGACATTTACCAATTCGCTAAATCCCCAGTTTCCAGCTAGACATGCTGGAAGTTATCTAATTCAGAAAATACAATACTTCTCGTACATCTTTTCCGCCAATGTTATCATTCATAAATATTTCCGAGCAGATAAATCCGCTTTTTTCATAAAACTTTCTTGCCCTATGATTATCCTCCAAAACCCATAAAAGCACTTTACTAAATCCACATTGTTTTAATTCATCAATACACTTGTTAAGTAGTAACCTGCCATATCCTTTTCCAATGTAATCTGGCAGAAAATATATAGAAACAATTTCTCCGTAATCATTATACTTTTCCCATCTTGATTTACAGAAACTTGCAGTGCCTATAATCATTCCATTTTCTATCAGAATCAGATTATTCATGCCAACTTTGTTGATACTATTAGCCCATCGTCCTGTTGGAATACTGTCAAGGTATTCCTGCGGAATAATGTCCTTATATGCGTATTTCCAACTACTTTCATATATATTGCTTATTTCAAGTGGATTATCATTTTGATTGATGTATCTAATTTCCATTACAATGTCCCCATAAATTCTTTAGGTTAAGGTCAGGCATGATAGCCTAATCTCTCATACAATCTTTTGTCCACAGAGTTTTTCATCTTTCTGCTGTTGGAACCTGTCAGTCTGTTCCGCTCACAGACAAACTGAAATTTTATTCAGGTATTTTACCTAAATCCTTAATTTTTCCACCATTTGCCTTAATCATTTGACGCCATCCTATCTGGGCACCCATCTTATATAGAAAACGTGGAAAAGCAACAGATACATAACAATTCTCATGTACTGCTTTCCTAAGAATTGTCTCCGAAAAAGCTTTGAGTGCCTTATCAATTGGTGCTTTAGGACCATGTCCCGGTTCCAGTTTTGGCATCATGGCAAGACCTCCGCCACCACCAATTCCTACACCTTCGCTCCAAACAAATCTTGCTTTCAAGCTCCAATTCCGTAAAAGTTTTAGTGAAAGTTCAGCTTGTACATTTTAATATAGCTGTTATATTTTGTTATTAAAATCTTCGCTAACCCTTGAAAACACTAAATTTATCACAGGTAATCTTTCCCTTAAAGTTTCCCTTGTGTCATATCTTCCCACAAGGCATTATAAACCCTGATAAGGGAAAAAATAAGGGAAACAAAATCAGAATATAGCATAACATAAATAGCAAGGCAAAAAGAATTGATAGAAATGCTTTTCATCTTTGGCACTAAATCATAAGAACACAATGATAATCTATACCCAATCAACAGCCGTTTCAATTAACTAATGTTTGTTAAACAATTGTCGCATTTATATCTATATAATTTCCAATAGTTGTAATTGCTTCAAAAATCGATCTGCAATATAATATTGGATATCCAACTTTTCTACTGATTGCTTTTTTGCTTTAATGGATATTTTAAGTTTATCAGAAGAAACGCTCATTAAACCAATATTCAAGTCTTTAAATTGCTGCCTGTCAACTTTGGATACATATTCAGAACTTAATGCAACATAAACTTCGTTGGCATATTGTTTATATCGGACTGCCTGCTCCAATCCGGATTTCCAATCAGAAATTTTTGCTTCTACAGCAATAAAATTTTTAGTAACAGCGTCTATCTTTTTGACAGAAGTAATATAGTTGCCGTTGATTTTTACATACCCCTTATCTTCTAATTCCCGAAGAAAGTGATAAAATTTCTTGCCAATTTGTTCATCTGAAATACTG
>CAMWWJ010000317.1 GCA_947177925.1 uncultured Lachnospiraceae bacterium | reverse complement strand
AAAAATGACCGCCAAAAAATAAAATAAAATTTACACACTTTACTTGACAAACTCTCTCATCCCTCTGCTGCTGTTTCTTCTCAAGCCATATTCTTTGATAAGTGTTGCCCTCTGCTTTTATATTTGAACCTAATGCAGGAAAACATCGAAGTATAGAAGCCTATAAAGACCTTTCTCAAGTATCAAAAGGCTTTCCGATACAACAGTGGGAGCTGGCAGCACATAGAATCGTCTTAGGGGCCTTGGCAAAGTCGCCGGCACTTACGCACCGTATTTTGGTGCGTTAGTACCGCTGCGTCTTTGCAGAGCGAGAGCGTGCCCATAAGACGATTCTATGTGCTGCCAGCTCCCACGTCCTCTCATCAAAATCTTTTCCCCTTGAAAAAACTATTTATCTACCTCCATTTTCCTTCATAAAGCATGCTGCATATAAGGAACCGCTCCATAGTTTTTTGCATACTATGTAGAAAGAGCGTTGAATAGGGAAAATTCCCCGTGAAAATGGGGAGACAAGTGGAAAAGACATGGATATTAATTTTAATCAGGTAAATCAAAGGCGGAGAGCAAATTATATTCCCTATGAAGGAACGGTAATTGAAATCAACACCTTTGATACGAATAACCGCAGAAGCAGTGGCTGTTCCCAGATTGTGACGGTAGAGGACTTTGACGGAAATATTGCGAATTTCATCGTATCCCCCGATACATACGTGGTGGATATGATTACGCTGTATGAAGGGCTTGAGGTAATCTTTTTTTACGATCCAAGTCTGCCGGTTCCTCTGATTTACCCGCCAAGATATCAGGCGGCTATTGTTACGCAAAAGTTAGAAGGAGTCAATGTGATTGCGGGATATTTTAATTACATCCTGCTGAATCAGGAAGCCTCCCTTCGGCTGAATATTGGAGCCAATACTCAGGTGGTTACGAAAAATAACCAGACCTTTTTGGGAAATCCCGCAAACAAAAATCTAATCGTGTTTTATGGGGCAACCACAAGAAGCATTCCCGCCCAGACCAATCCGGACAGGATCATTGTCATGTGTGAAAGCTGAAACACTCATAAAGGGAAAAATTCCGGCTTCCTGTTTTGAAAGACCGTATAATACCGGAAGCCGCAGTCCCTTAAAATCCCGGCTGCCTTTTCAAAGCCATAGCACATATGCTCAGGGCAGTGGGCGTCGGAGCCGATTGTGAGGATTTCCCCGCCAAGCTCCAAATAGCGCTTTAGGATTTCTCTGGAGGGGTGCACCTCCCCAAGCTGATATTTGGGATTTAAGCCTGCCGTATTGCATTCGATTCCCTTTCCGTTTTCAATTAAATAACGCAGCAGTTCATCAAAAATATCCCGGTAATCCTCATAATGGTAATCCCGGTTTTTGGTTCTGCCGTATCTTACTACATAATCTAAATGTCCGTATACATCAAAGTCGGAAAAACCTTTGGCATTTTCCATCAAGGAAAGGAAGTATTCCTCATAAGCCTCTTTATCCGTACGATTTTCGTAAAAGCCGGAAAAATAAGGATCGAAATCATGGCACATATGGGAAGAGCCGATAACGAAATCAAAGGGATAGGCGCAGATCAGCGCCTTATTTTTTTCCGTCACGCTTGGATGCAGGCCAAGCTCAATGCCGAAATTCAGCATAATCTGGCCGCTGTAAGTTTCTTTTAGACGAAACAGCTCTTTTTCGTAAGCCTCCACATCTAGAATGAATTCATTGGACAGGTTTCCAGATTCGTCTTTATAAAAATAGTCCATATGTTCCGTCATGCACATCTGCTTCAGTCCAAGCTGGATTCCTTTTTTTACCATATCTTCCATGGGTGCCAGGCCGTCTCCGGATAGGCTGCTGTGAAGATGGCAGTCTGCTTTTATTGGGTTCATGGGGTTGCCTCCTGTAAATTAAATTTATATCATATGACTCTTGACAAAATAAGTTTCGATAGTTATTACTAATAAGTAAAGAAGAAGCGAAGTTTACTACCGTACGGCTATTGCTCATGCGGTTTGCTCGTTTTTTTTGTTCTTACAAAATTATATAGATACAGTTTTCCGTCTTCATCATGCCTTACAAGCATTCTAGTTGAAAAGATGTTATATCGTTCCAAATTTCCAAGCTCATCATAAACGGGTATTCAAAAATGGGTATGATATCTGTACCATCCATATTTTGCCTTTCTGATAGTTGCTAAATCCATGAAAATCTGTTGTTACAATTTCTATTGTGAAGTGTTTTGTTTTAGGATAGCATGAATATGGAAGATATACAATAAGTGGGTGAGAAGTTGGATAGATGGGCGTGGGAGTTGGCAGAGCATAGGGGCGTCTTCTACTGTGCAGCGAAAGCCTTGTGCATGTATGAGGTGTGCGTGGGTAAGATAGAGCATGGCAATGCAAAATGGGGAAAACAGAAGTAAATTACAATAAAGAGAAGAAAATAATATGTTCAAAGGAAACATAACAAAAAATATTGACAAATTTTTTTAAGTATTATAAAATGATATTGTTCAATATACGCATAACAAAAAAGACTATAAGGAGGCAACCTTACAGTCTTTAGAAAATCGAAGCATAATATGGAATCGCAACGACTTTATACAAAATAATTATAGCATATTATGCCAAGCAATTCAATTGTTATGAGAAAGGAGAATCACTTGGCAGAGAAAAAAGAAAACAAAAAGGAAGAAGATGTAATATATATTTTTACACCATATATAACCCAAAAAGATGGGACAAGAGTATATGCAAGCCAATATGGTAAAAAGGCATTTAGAATTCTAAAAGAAAATAGATAATTTATGCAAAAGGTGCTGCGATTCCACCTTTATATAGAGGAGGACATATGAGTAAAAAAATAGATTATAGCCACAACAAAAAAATAGAAAATAATTCATTTGGTAATGGAACACAAATAGCGGATGTCATAGTTAATAATTGTGTTAAACAAGAAGAACAGCAAGATAGGGCTGTGTATAAACCAGAACCTGTATGGCGTAGCCCTTTTACATTGGCAGTGTTGACATGGATGAGTTGTATTATTGGAATTTTAAGTTTGCTGCCACTGGGGAAAATGATAAGAAGTGTAACAACTCTTTTTAGTGGTTCTTTAGAAACTTTAAATACAAATGATATACAGATAAGTTCGCTGGCATTTGTTGTTTTATTTTTGTTATTAATGATTACTTTAACTGTGAGAAGAATTGCAAATTTGCAAACAAGACATCCACTGATTTGTAATTTTGCAATAAGCGGATATGGCAAAAAAATAGTAATAGAAAAAATACATATTGAAAAATGTCCTAAATGTGGTGGTAAAATGAAATATTATAATAGACCAATAGAGTGGATGAATAAGATATATAGCGATGGAAAGGTTAAACGAGAAGTAACAAAACGAATTCCTGTGTTGGAATGCAAGCGAAATTCTGATCATTATTATGTAGTTGATTATGCTGAAGATAGGGTGTAGTAATTGATACTAATCTGTTGGCTTATTATAAAATAATACCAACAGATAGTGCCATGATAAAAACAGGAGGTAAACAGTGAGACTGGATGAAGTAGCTGTCATTAATACTGGACTTGTTACAGCGAGAAAACAAGCAAAAGGGGTTAGTGAGAGTATTATACAATATAGATTTCT
>CAMWWJ010000316.1 GCA_947177925.1 uncultured Lachnospiraceae bacterium | reverse complement strand
TTTCCCCCTCATTTTCTCCTGGTTATTTACTATCTCGCCCCCCACAAAAAATCTATGCCCTGCCGGCTCCCACTGTGTATCGAAAGCTACAAAGCGTACAAATAATCTATGTAATTTTCTCTTTTCTTTTTTCTTTCCTTTTCTCTTACTCTTCCAGTTTGCTTTGGAAAAGTTTTGTTATACGAAAGAGGCAGAAGCATACAAATTTGGCAATGTAATTTTCAGCTATGTTCTTCTTGCATTTCTCTTACTATTCTTGCTATTCTTTCTTTTTTCATATCCAACTTCTACCCTTTCAACTTTCTTGCCCATTTCTTTATGGCAAAGGGAATACAGAAAATGCCTATCAGGACTGGAACGGTTATGAGTAAATATGGAGACCAGATGTATCTGCCAAATAGATGGAATGTATTGGTTCTGAAGATGTCTGCTCCGCTGCCTGCTAACGGTATTAAATCCAATGCTTTCTGCAGCTCAAGGGGCAAATATTGTGCAATCATCATTGGAGCATATACGACAGCAAGGCTAAGAAGAAGGGCTGTTGCATGGTTCTTTACGGAAGCTGATATGAGCATGACAATTCCAGCATATCCTATTGCTCCAAGTAATACGAATGCATATTCATAAATCTCCGCCTGAAGCATATTCATGGGAGCCACCGCTATCATCTTAATGTTTTGAATGGGCATGTCCCATCCGTCGGTTCTCAGGTAGCAGATCTGTGCTGTCACATTTCCCACAAAAAGAAGTAGAAATAATTCCAGGGCAAATAGCATACCACTGCCTATTTTGGCGCAAGCTATTTTCTGCCATCCGTTTTTCATGGTCAGGGTCAGGGAACCCATATTGTGATGCCACTCTCCTGCAAATACCGCTGATAGCACAATTGCCAGAAACAATGCCATGAGCATGCCCAAACCATCCAGTGTACTTGCAAGAAGGATTGCCCAGCCATTTGTCCATTCATATCGGAAAGGGAGCTTTACCTTTTCATTCATGTTCAGCAAATAGTCCCTTTCTTCTCCTGTCTGTCCGCTTGCTTCCAGAAAATTTTTAATTGCCTGCTCCCGTTTTTCATAAATACCAGTAAGCATTTCCGGTTCCACATATTCTATCATTAAATGATATGTGTCACTACTTTTTCTTTCCAGTTCCGGATATAGCGTACCAAGCCACCATTCCACTGCAGACCAGTCTGTTTTCTTCAATTCCTCTCCTCTGCCTGCAGCCATTATTTCCTGATAGTCTCTTACCAATTGCTGCAAAGCTTCTTCCGTCAGTTCCCCTCCGGCCTTTTTGGCATATTCCTGACAGTTCCTTATATTGGAATATCCGTCAAAATCATTTCCAAAGGGGCTTTTATATGCATGGCTGCTTCCAAAGGAAATCCACGAATAATTTAATACGCTTATAAATATCACAACATAGGAAAAGCATAAAAGAACACAGATTTTCGTACTTCCTTTGCGCCACAATTTTTTATGTTCCAAGTAAAACAAATCCATATTTACCGCACTCCTTCCTCTTCTCCAAAATAGTATAAGTATAAATCCTCCAACGTGGTTTTGCATGGCAGGGCACTTTCCGCCGGGCATGTGTCTGAAAGAATGCGCAATACCATCTGTGCCCCTTCATGTCTTAAATTGGCAACTGCCGCCTTTGCCTGCCATCTTTTTGCTTCTTCCGGCGATACGGTAAGCTCCCACACCTTTCCGGCAGCTTTTTTCGTCAACTCTGAAACCGTCCCCTGTAATATGAATTTTCCTTTTTTCATAAGCAGTACTTCATCCGCTATGGCTTCTATATCCGACACGATATGGGTAGAAAGAATGACGATTTTATCCCCTGCATAATCGGAAAGCAGATTTCGGAAGCGAACCCGCTCCTTTGGATCCAATCCTGCAGTAGGCTCATCTAAAATCAAAATTTCCGGGTTATTCAATAAAGCCTGTGCAATTCCCACCCTTTGTTTCATGCCGCCGGAAAAGGTTTTTACCTTTTTGTGGGCCACACTGCCAAGCCCTACCACCTCTAACAGCTCTTTTGTACGTTTCCCTGCAATATGCCTTGGTATCCCCTTTAATGCGGCCACATACATTAAAAATTCCATAGCGGTATACCCCGGATAATATCCAAAATCCTGTGGCAGATACCCTAATACATTCCTGTAATCAGCTCCCATTGACGTTACTTCCTTCCCATCTAGAAACACCTCTCCAGAAGTTGGTTCCAAAATAGCACACAACATGCGCATCAGCGTTGTCTTACCTGCACCATTTGCCCCTAAGAGGCCATAAACTCCCGGCTTTAGAGAGGCGCTGACACAATCTACTGCAATTTTTCTTCCATAATGTTTTGTCAGGCGATCAAGTAACAATTCCATATATTTTTCCTTCCTTTCTCATTTCTATCACAAAATAAATTTCCTTTCCAAAAAATACGGCAAAAACAAAAAATGCCATGCCCCAAAGCCCTATTGCAGATGTTTCATATAGCCAAGGCAGTATTTTTGCCGACATCCCCCAGCAAACACAAGAGCCAAGCATGAGGATCCCATAGATTGCTATGCTCTCTTTCCTGCAAAGTCGAATCAAACGCAGCATGGCAGTCATGCATACTAAATAGGGAACCAGACAATACAAAACCATCTGCCCCATCTCTTTACAGGAATGCTGCAGGGAAATTTCAAAACATAAAAGCACCGTCATGCACACCAGATTTGCAGCTCCGGCCAAAATCAACTTAGCCAGTATGATCTGAGCACCGGAGGCTCTTGTTGCCGCTTCCATTTCACTCATTCCATAAAACTGGCTTTTGAAAAAAACAGGCATGAGCGCCAATACAAATAGCGGCATAAAAGCAGGTATATATTTGGGCACATCCGCTATGGCGGAAATGGTCATACAGACAAGAAACAGTATAATTGCCTGCAGTCCTAAAATAGACATCCCCTCAAATCGAAATACATCTGACAAATACTGAAAGAGTCCTGTTCTTGGCTCTTTTTCATCTGCCTTCTGCTCTCTCATCATTTCCATACACAATGTTATGGTTTCTTTCATTCTTTCAGGCTGCACTTCCTGCTTCAAAGATTGTCGTAAATATTCTTTCAGTTCCTTATCTTTCATTGTTCCACTCCTTTCTCATAATTTTTAAAGCATTCCGGACCCGGCTTTGTGCCGTCCGCATGCTGCATCCCGTTACTTTCCCGATTTCCTCAAAACTAAGCTGTTCGCCAAAACGTAAAATCACCGCTTCCCTTTGTTCCCATGACAAAACATGCAAAAGCTCATTGATTTCTGCCCTGTCCTCTATCCGGATGATTTCTTTGCATTCCTTTCCAATAGCTTCTTCCTCTTCCAAAGGATAAAGTGGAACCTTTCTATTTTCATCTATACACAAGTTTCTTGCAATCGTATATAAATATGCCTTGAATTTCTGTTTCCTTTCATATCCCGGCAGGCTCTTAAACAGCTTCAAAAATGTTTCCTGAGTCAGATCCTCCGCTTTCCCAAAATCGCTGCAATGCCACCTGCAATACCGTAAAACAGACGTATAATAACGTTTTATCAGTTCTTCCGCTGCATTTTCATTTCCAAGCCGTATCTGCTCCACTAATTCATCATCGCTCACAGGCTTTTGGCTCCTTTCCGTTTCATTTCTATATATATTAAC
>CAMWWJ010000315.1 GCA_947177925.1 uncultured Lachnospiraceae bacterium | reverse complement strand
TCCTGAAGTAGGTTACAAATATTCCCTTTGCTTCTATCTCATCAGCAAAGATTTCTCCCATAACGCCTTCTTTCTGGCCTATGGAAAAATAAGTAAGACCGTCCCGCTTCTTTCTTATTTCAACAAGCTTATCATCATCTCCGTTTAAAATGACCGGCGCATCCTCTTTCATATAATCAAAAATCTCTGTTTTGGCCCGAAGCACACCGTCTCTGTCGCCCAGGTTTTCCAAATGACACTGCCCGATATTAGTTATCACGCATAAATCCGGCTTTACAATTTTGCTGAGCCTGTGCATTTCTCCAAAATCACTGATTCCCATTTCCACAACTGCCGCCTGATGGCCGTCTCTGATTCGGAATATGGTCAGAGGCACGCCCACCTCATTATTAAAGTTCCCTTCCGTCTTCAGGGTGTTGTATTTTTCGCTGACAACTGCCGCTATCATTTCCTTTGTACTTGTTTTTCCCACGCTTCCGGTAATGCCGATTATGGGCAGCTCCACTTGCTTTCTATAAAATTCAGCAATATCCTTTAATGCCTGAAAGCTGTCTTCCACCTGTATATAAGTATAGCCATCCTCTGTTAACTTTTTCTCCGAAATAATGCAAAGAGCGCCTTCCTTCCATACATCCGGTATAAAGGAATGCCCATCCACTCTTTCTCCTTTCGTTGCAACAAACAGCCAGTTTTTCTGAATCTGGCGGGAATCAATGGAAATTCCCTCCACTTCCGTATTTTTCTTTTCTTCCGGTCCGTAATAAATACCGCTGCAGGCTTTTGCAATATTTTCCAATGTCATATTTTTCATGTTATCTTCTCCACATCCCGCATCTTTTATTCATTATATTTCTTTAAGGATAATTCAATAATCCTTTCACAAAGAGCCTCGAAATCCATCCCCTCCGCTGCTGCTTCCTGAGGCAATAGAGAAGTGGCCGTCATGCCCGGCAGAGTATTTGCCTCCAGGCAAAAGAAATCCCCATTCTCATTTAACAGAAAATCCATTCTTGCATATACCTTTAGCCTCAATGCAGAAAATACGTTTTCCGCCATCTTTTGCATTTTTCCTGCAAGCTCTTTTGGCAGCTCGGCCGGACAAGTCTCTATGGCACTGCCTGCCTGATATTTATTTTTATAGTCATAAAATCCTTCCAAGGGCGTAATCTCAATAATGGGAAGCGCTTTTCCGTCCAACACTCCAATGGATAATTCCCTGCCCTTTATGTACTGTTCCACAATCACCTGATTTTCATAAGAAAATGCTTTTTCCAGAGCTTCTAAATATTCCTCTTTCGAATCTACCATATATACGCCTACACTGGATCCTCCCCGACAAGTCTTTACTACTGCCGGAAACGGCACTTCTTCCAATCTGTCTTCTCCCCTTTGGAATTCTTCCTTCCATAAATTGAAACCTTCTGGAGTTGGAATCTTGTTTTGTCTGAATAATTCCTTGGAAAGAGACTTATCCATAGCTACTGCCGCTCCCAGATAATCGCTGCCTGTATACCGGATTCCCGCCAGTTCCAAAGCCGCCTGAACCGTTCCGTCCTCTCCCGGCGCACCATGAAGCGCCAAAAACACCATATCTGCCATGGAGCAAATATCCATTACATGGGGACCGAAAAAGCTGGTTCCTCCGTCCTTTCTAAGGGCCTTCACCTTTTCCATGTCCGGCGCCTCTTTGGAAATGGCTCCTACTGCCTCTGCCCAATCTTTTTCCACGTGAAATATATCCTTGAAATCATTTCCCTCATATCCTAAATATGCATCCAGCAAAACCGCATTATGCCCTATATTCATAAATGCCTTGTAAATCATTTTTCCTGTTGCTAAGGATACATCTCTTTCGGTGCTGGTACCTCCTGCCAAAACAACAATTTTCATTCTTCTGCCTCTCTTTCTATAATTTCATGAAGGATAAATATCAGTGTAGACTGTAAATGTAGTTGATATTCTTTCCCTTCATCTGTATGATCCAAAATCCCTTTTCCCGTTACCATGACCACTCCGTCCTCATTTCTTCCAAGCAGATAGTGAAGCTGATTTTCCATAATTCCTAAATATTCATGGCTTGTAACAATACTGTCAATCATGGCAAGGGAAAAGGAATTTTCTAAAATCAGTCCTGCGCTCCGTCTGTTTCCGTCTGTCCATACCATATAAACATCCTTCCTGGACGTTGCCGCCAAATCCTCTGCCTTTTCCATCATTTCATCCATGAGTCTGCTGCAGATTTCCATATCCACCTTTTGCTTACAGGTCAGATATGCAATATCGCCATAAAGCTTCCTTGAAAATCTGGAATTTTCCTTAGGCTGCTTCAGTGCCCAATACTGCTTTAACTTATTGTGATATTTTTCATCACCTGTTGTCTTATAAAGCTCTGCTGTCGCATAATACTGCAAATCATCCAGTTCGCTGTATCTTTCCACATAGGCATAGGCAGTTTCCGAAGCTTTTAGACAAATATCGGAAAATTCCTCTTCATAAATGCTGTATATTCTGGCAAACTGTGCCATAATGGCAGAGAATTCAGCAGTAGCTTCCATGGAAATATCTTTTACATAATAGGCTCCCTTATCCGCCTCTGGATCAGTGATTTCCGTTTCCTTTTCCGGAAAGACACCGGCATACACTCCGCCGCTGTTTTCATCCTGCATGGCTAAAAGCCACTTCATTTCAAATACCACTTCATTTAACAGCTTGGCCCTTAGCCTGCTGTTCTCTTCCACTCTTTCTTCCGAGCTTTCCTTTTCCGGAATATATTCATAAGCCAGCAACAGGTCGGATACAATTTTTGTTCCTTCTACTACATCTTTTTCAAAATTGCTGCCGGTATGCCAGCCGCCCTGGGAAGCAATCACGGTATCGGTTCCCTGGAGCTTTGTAGCTCCTAAATGGCATGGCTGGTGATTATTCACTTCCATAGTGCCGTTTAGGTCCGTTCCACATCGGTGATAATAAAAGGAGTCCAAAACATCACTATAGACCTGTCTGTATATGTCTTCTTTTATTTCAAACGGATAGGACTGCCCGATAACAGATGTTTCTATGTAATAGGTACCCGGCTCGGTCAGATCTGTAAAAACTCCTTTACTGATATATTCATTATTTATTTCATTGTATGCGGCTTTTTGTATTTTGCCTTTATATACAACCTGCTTTGTTTCCTGATTGACAACTGCAAACTCCTGGCTTAAGCCTTTTCCCCGAAAAAGGGCAATTTTCTCACTTTCCGTTTCATATCCGTTTCTATCCACCAAAACTCCGGGCAGCGAAGAAGGCTTCTCATAGGGCACGTCATAAACGGCCTCCTGTAAGAAGCTCTCATCCTCTGACTCCTCAAGAGTCTTATAATCATCCGGATTTTCATAGCCGCAGCCTGTTAAGAGCAGAACAGCTATTATCCATAACCATACTTTTTTCCCAGACAAAGAGGGTACCTCCACGCATCTTAGATTGTTTTTTGGGGCGGTGAATGCCATAGATAGATTATACTCCAGAGTGTTTGGCAGGTAAAGAAATAAATCTTTTTTTGTTAAGTTTGGAGCGTTGCACCGGAGGGGATTGGATGGGGGGACGTGGGAGCTGGCAGAGCATATTATAGTCTTAGGGGCACGCTCTCGCTCTGCAAAGACGCAGCGGTACTAACGCACCAAAATACGGTGCGTAAGTGCC
>CAMWWJ010000314.1 GCA_947177925.1 uncultured Lachnospiraceae bacterium | reverse complement strand
GATAGATAGTGTGAGTAATAATGTAAAAAATGATTTTCTAAATTTTCTTTTAGAGAGATTCAGGATAGAAAGAGAAAAATTTGACAGATCGGGTGTATATGCATATACACAAAGATTGCTTGCCTATAATTCAAATAAGATTGAAGGCAGCACACTTACTGAGGAACAAACCGCCTCTCTATTTGATAACGGAACTTTACCAAAATCAGATAACTATTACAGAGCAAAAGATGTTGAAGAGATGAACGGTCATTTTCTCATGTTCAATAAAATGTTGGATACATTGAACGAGCCATTAACACGAGAATTGATAAAACAATTTCACTATGAATTGAAGTCTGGTGTATTTGAAGATCGTGCTAATGGATATGCTATTGGTGATTATAAGCAGCGTCCTAACATGATTGGCATGTATCAGACTGTAAGGCCAGAGAATGTTTCTCAGGAAATGTATTTATTAATGGATTGGTATAATAATCAAGAGGTAAATATTTCTATCTTAGCTGAGTTTCATGCAAAATATGAGTGTATTCATCCATTCCAAGATGGTAATGGTAGAACGGGCAGGCTGATTCTTTTTAGGGAATGCTTGAAGAACGGGATTGTACCAGTTGTGATTGAGGATACTAATAGGAACGAGTATTTGGAGGCGCTAAAAGAATATAGAGAAGAAGGGAAACTGGATAAGTTGGTTGATTTGTTTGAAAAGGAACAGCAATTTTATCTGGAAAAGTGCAAGTATTTTAGGTAAAGAGGGCATGAATGTTCGGTTTCATGGAGAAGAATAATGAATGTAGAGTATAATCCAAGGTCATATTAGAGTGAAGAATTTGCAAAGGTCTGATGAACGAGGAGATTTTATGATGAATGATTATATTCTTTATAGAGCGGACGAGTTAACGATTGACGGGCACAGGTGTAAGAAGCTTGACGATGGAGTGTATGAGACCTGTGATTCGTACATTGTAACGAGAGATGTGTGGGAGAGGGATGAAAGAAATAGGGGACTGGTTCTTATAACGATTAGGGAAAATGAGATAGAGGACAGAGTCGTCTATGTAGTTACAAAAGGGTGCAGACTCGGGATTAGAGATTTGCAGGATTCTATTGATGGTGATTCGATATACTGTATTGTGTAAAATCGGTCTTTTCTTTAGGCTGATGAGTTCAATCATTTTTTTCAATTAATTGACGGAAATGATTGGAGTTATGGAAGAAGCAAAAATAATATATTAACATATTCTAGATTGCGGGAATTAGACAAAATGAAAGGGTGTAGCCGTTATACTTTTACGGCTGCACCCTGTTTTTTGTTTATGGATGAATTTATTATACCGAGTCGCTGCGTCTTTTCCATTTTCCAAATAAAGTCTTTTTATACCGTCCAAGGGCTTCAGAAGCGCCTGCAATCTTTTTGTCAGCAGCTTTCTGATAGCAGGATATCGCCATTGCAATATCTTCGGGTACTCCTACCGCCTTGTCATACATATCGCCGAGGAACATCCATGCCTGACCGCTGCCTGCCTGCGCCGCTTCCTCCAGAAGCCGTTTTCCACGAATCATATCAGTACCGGTGCCCTTGCCGTAGAGGCAGCAGTATCCCATAAGCTCCTTGGGGTAATTTTGATTTTTGTTTATCAGACCTCTCATCATGCGAACAGCCATCTCATAATTAGGTTCAACGCCATAGCCCCAGAAATAGCACTGCGCAAGATACCATGCGGCGGACGGATGGCCGCCATGGAAAGCTTGTTCAAAGCAGCGGAAAGCTTCGTGATAGTCCCTCGTACAGCCCCAGCCATTGTAGTAGCAGCGTCCCGCATTATAGCTGCCGTACTCCTCACCGGCCTGTGCGGCCATATTGAAAAGCTGCAGTGCCTTTGCATCATCCTCGGCAGCACCTTTGTTGCCGGATAAGTACACCATCCCCAGGTCAACGGCACAAACCGCATCGTTCTCTCTGACACCCTTCTCGCACCAGCGAATCGCATCGGCATGGCGGTTCAATTTCTGATACTCCAGAACAAAAGAATGGTAATAATCCCGCATATCCACCTTGCCATTCATGGTCTCTGCCCAGCGGAGCGCTTCTTCTGGATTCTTCGTCACACCATTTACACCATTACGCACGCTGTTGAAAGCGTTTCGGAAGGAGGGGATACAACCCTGTTCCGATGAACGCCGGAACCACTTTAAAGCCTCGGCAGCATTTTCTTTTTCACATTTTGCAAAATTTTCCTTTGACGGCTTCTGAAAATTAAGGAACATATCGCCCCAGAAATAAAACAGACCGATTGCATACTGCGCCATAGGCTCACCATCATTTGCCATAGCCAGAACCCCATTAAAAGAATCCGCCAACGTTCCGGACATCGCAGCCTTGATATCACCCTTCAAAATGTCCATGCGTTCTGCACCCAGCACACAAAGGTCGCTGCCCAACTCAATGCCTCGCTTAGACAATTGTTTTGCTTTCCTGTCATCTTCCTTCACATTTCCATCACCCCAGCCATAGCATCTGGCAAGAAAATAGAAAGCGTGTGGCTCTTCGTTTGCTACAGCTTGTTCCAGAAAGCGTATCCCTTCCGGAAATTTGGCAGGGTCTGCCTGAAAATAGAGCAGCCGAAGCCCTTTGCACAAAGTATCTGAATAATAACGTTCCATGTTTTGTAGGTCCTCCTTGTGGTATTGTGACTTTAGGTTAGGTAAAGTATATATTATTTTGAAGGGGATTACAACTGGGGGAAGTGGTTCACACATATACAATATTTGCTTTCTATAAGTACAAAAAGGAAATTGCGGGTATGTACGGAAAATCGGTAGAATGAAGGCTTTTTGTGATTGTGTGTCGACAAAAATCGACAAAAAATTACATTTAAACCAGCGATTTATTACATTTAGCGCATATATGCTGAGAAAGTGCTATGCTAATAACAGTAAAATCTTAGTAAGGAAAATATAGATAGTAAAAGTGGGCAAATCACAATAGAAGAGACAGTGGTGCTGCCATACGGTGGGGGGGTAGCTGTTCTGTGGAGGGGCTGTGCCATCTGTTTACATAGAAATCTACATGTAGGGAGTTGGGAGAAAAATCAATAATACTGTAAAAACTATGATGAAAATGTACAAAGGAGTTTTGTGGTTACATGAATCGAAAGCAAAGAAGAGATCTTGCAAAAAAAATTAGTCGTATAGATGATTCTGATTTTAAGCGGAGATTATTTCACTCTATTTTGACATCATCAAGCGATGCGAGTGAAAAAGTTTTGAATATGCAAGTGGTGCAATCAGAACGTCTACAAGGAGTTTTTTTTCCAAAATCCATTAAAAAACTAGGAGTCTGTGTTCCAGCAATAAACACGGAGATGGACTATACAGAGTCATTATGTTATGCAATAGGATTATGCGAAGTGTTCTGTAATGAGCTTTCTGAGTATGTAAGATTAAAAAATGCATATGAGAATTGTGTATTTTCATGCAATTATATAGAAGCAGAAGAGATAATCAATGAAATACAAGATAAAATGGGGAGTTCTCTATGGTTATGTGGACAACGACTTATTTTAGCTGAACAGAGCAGTGGATTGGAGGGTAACAAAAGGCTGTTAGCTAATTATATTGATGAAAATTCCAGGAATATGGTTATTAACACTTTGCTAGAGTTCTTAAGTTACCGAGCAGAAGAAAATACAAGTTTAAACAACTATAATGAAAAAGTAGAT
>CAMWWJ010000313.1 GCA_947177925.1 uncultured Lachnospiraceae bacterium | reverse complement strand
TCTGCCAAGAGCCCGTCCCGGTGCCTGTGAAGAAAGCTGCGGGCTGAACTGTTACATGTTCTCAAACATTTCCGTAAAAAAATTGGAAAAATCCCCCCATCTATGCTAAACTAAAAGAAATACATCATTCGGGAGGTATTACGTTATGAATCCAATCTATGAAAAATTACAAAACTGCTTAAAAAGCATTCGCCAGAAAACAGACTTTGAGCCGAAGGTAGCCATCGTTCTCGGTTCCGGGCTGGGAGATTATGCACAGGATATAAAGGTTGTTACAGAGGTGGATTACAGTGAAATTGAAGGATTTCCGGTATCTACCGTTCCGGGGCACGCAGGAAAATTTATTTTCGGCTATGTAGGGGATGTTCCGGTTGTATGTATGAAAGGAAGAGTGCACTATTATGAGGGATATCCCATTTCAGATGTGGTGCTTCCCACAAGGCTTATGAAGCTGATGGGAGCAGAGATTCTCTTTTTGACCAATGCTTCCGGAGGAGTGAACAAGAACTTTAAGGCAGGGGATTTTATGCTGATTACCGATCAGATTTCCACCTTTGCGCCAAATCCTTTAATCGGGCAGAATATAGATGAATTAGGCACCAGATTTCCGGATATGAGCGAGATTTATAACAAAGAATTAAGAGAAATCATAAAAGAGACTGCAAAAGAAAATGAGATTTCCTTACAGGAGGGTGTTTACATTCAGTTTACGGGTCCATCCTTTGAGTCTCCGGCAGAAATAAAAATGGCGGCTGCATTAGGAGCTGATGCAGTAGGAATGTCCACGGCAGTGGAAGCCATTGCCGCCAATCATATGGGCATGAAGGTATGTGGCATTTCCTGTGTATGCAATTTAGCGGCAGGGCTTTCTGAAAATCCCCTGACCCATGAGGAAGTACAGGAAGCAGCAAACAACGCAGCGCCTTTCTTTAAAAAGCTGGTAACGGAATGTGTGAAGAAATTTGGCGCACAATAAGCGGAAAGGCTGGCAGAAAGGAACGTGTAAATGCAAATGAAACCGGAAGAGATTCAGGCATTGATTGACAAGGCAAAAGAAGCAAGGGAATTTTCTTATTCCCCATATTCAGACTATATGGTAGGTGCTGCACTTTTAGCCGAAAACGGAGAAATCATTACCGGCTGAAATGTGGAAAATGCAGCTTACGGGCCAAGCAACTGTGCGGAGCGAACGGCTTTTTTCACGGCGGTAAGCAAAGGCTTACGGGGATTCCGGGCGATTGCCATTGCAGGCGGAAAAAGAAATGGAGAAAGTGATTTTGCCTATCCTTGTGGAGTATGCAGGCAGGTGATGGCGGAGTTTTGTGATCCTGACAGCTTTCTGATCATTATAGGAAAAAGCAGGGAGGATTACCGGGTGCATACGTTAAAGGAGCTGCTTCCGGAAAGCTTTGGAGCTGCAAACTTAAAGGCTTGAACAATCGGGGCGGCATAAGACAGAGGAGCAATTATGGAATATGTAGTGTTTTCGGCTCTTATCATAGCATTTATTGCATTTATTTTCATAATGGGAATACTGGATGAAAGAAGAGCAAAAAAGAGATTCAGGGAAAAGCTGGAAAAGGATTACGGAAAGCCTTCCAATAAACAGTATGTGGAGGGAAGGCTTTCCACCATATCCGGCTATTACAAAAAAACAATAGGAGAAACGGACTTCTTTATTGATGATATTACATGGAATGATCTGGACATGGACCGACTTTATCAGACAATGGACTATACCTTTTCTGCGGCAGGGGAAGAGGTGCTTTATAAAACATTGCGGTGTCCTTCCATGAAGGAAGATGATTTAAAGGAAAGAGAAGAAAAAATAAATTATTTCCGGGAGAATAAAGAACAGCGTATCAATGTCCAGCTTTTATTTGCTTCCATCGGAAGGACGGGTAAATATTCCATTGTAGATTATATTGATTATTTAGACAATTTAAATGAGGAAAAGCTGACGAAGCATATTGTTATGCTGATTGGCATGGGAGTTTCGCTGGCAGGCATATTCCTGAATCCTGCAATTGGGCTTACGGCTTTCTGCATACTTCTGGCCATGAATATCATGCTGTATTTTCCATCCCAGAATCGGATTGCACCTTATTTAACAACCTTTGCTTATCTGCTTCGGGTAATAAAAGCCATTGAAAAGCTGGACAAGTGTCATGTTCCCGTATTTGATAAGGAAATGAAAGCCTTAAAGAGGCTGAGGAAGGAAACAAATGCCTTTGCGAAAGGCTCTTTTGTTATTTTTGGGGATAAAGCTGTCAAAAGCAATCCCATTGAAATATTGCTGGATTATATAAAAATGTGCTTCCATATAGATATTTTAAAGTTTTACAGTATGCTTAAGGAGGCGAAAAGCCATAAGAAGGCTTTTCTTGAAATGTTTGAAATCATAGGAAGCATGGAGGTGGTCATTTCCATAGGGGCTTATAGCGAAAGTCTTTCCTATTACTGACTGCCACTGTTTGGTGAAAAGCTGAATATAGAAGGGGAAGAGGTGTACCATCCGCTGATTGAAAATCCGGTTGTAAACAGCTTTCGGGAAGAGAAGGGAATGCTGCTGACAGGTTCTAATGCATCCGGTAAATCCACCTTTTTAAAAACAGTGGCAATCAATGTGATTTTAGCCCAGACTATTTATACATGTATGGCAAAAAATTTTACCTGCAGCATATTCCGGGTGTATTCCTCCATGTCCCTTAGAGATGACCTGGCAGCAAAGGAAAGCTATTTCATTGTGGAAATCAAAGCCTTAAAGCGGGTCATTGATGCAGTGAAGAGAAAAGGAGCGCCGGTATTATGCTTTGTGGATGAGGTGTTAAGAGGCACTAACACGGTAGAGCGGATTGCTGCCTCCACAGAAATATTAGAAAGCCTTTTAGGGGAAAGTTCCATGTGCTTTGCAGCTACTCATGATATTGAGCTTACAAGGCTTTTGGAAGGCAGGTATCACAATTTCCATTTTGAAGAAACCATTCTGGAGGATGATGTGAAGTTCAATTACAAATTGAAGGAAGGCCGGGCTACTACAAGAAATGCCATTAAGTTGCTTGGAGTATTACAATATGAAAAGCAGATTATCGAAAAAGCCGAAAAAAGGGCAGAGCATTTTGTGAATACGGGAAAATGGATTTAAGCGCATTCCCAATGCAGAAATGGAACAAATCAGGAGGAAGCTATGAAAGTAACGATTTATTCGGACGGATCGGCAAGGGGCAATCCGGGACCGGGAGGCTACGGAACGGTTGTCCAGTACGTGGATACAAAAGGAACCCTTCATGAAAGGGAATTTTCAGCAGGCTATAAGAATACTACCAATAACCGCATGGAGCTGATGGGAGCCATTGTAGGATTGGAGGCTTTGACAAAGCCCTGCCAGATTATATTGATTTCCGATTCCAAATATGTGACGGATGCCTTTAATCAGAACTGGATAAAAGGATGGCTGAAAAATAACTGGAAGAATAGTCAGAAAAAGCCCGTAAAAAATGTGGATTTGTGGAAACGGCTGCTAAAAGCAATGGAACCCCATCAAGTGGTTTTCCAGTGGATAAAAGGCCATGCAGGCCATAAGGAAAATGAAAGATGTGATATGCTTGCCACAAGTGCGGCAGACGGTTCAAACTTACTTGACGATACTGGCTTTGAAGTGGTATGATAACCATTAGGAAAAAAGAAATGAGGTATACGATATGAATAATCTGATACTGTTTTTAAATT
>CAMWWJ010000312.1 GCA_947177925.1 uncultured Lachnospiraceae bacterium | reverse complement strand
CCTTCTCCGCCCGGGCCTTCCTTAGGGTGAAATTCATCAGGAATCACGTTCTTTCCCGGAAGGTCTTCCTTTGGAATGTTTCCGTCATCATAAGAATTTGAGGGGTTTTGGTAATTGGTAGTTTTGGTTGTGTTTTTAGAATCCATAGGGCACCGTCCTTTCATGGGTAGTATGTGCATAAGGTGGGGGAGTTATGCGCAGGAGGTAAGAGGTTTTTTTAATAGTTATATAATTTGTTCAAGAATAAATGGATCCTTAATTTTCTTATCCTCTGCGAAAAGCAGAATTTCCGAGATAATCTGTGCGGTTTTCGGATCGTCATCAACAAACGGTAAAAACAATCTGCCCCTGTGCTGGGAGTGAACCGGCAGGACGTTTATCATAGGTCCGCCCTGCAAATGCACAACTCCACTGCCAAGGTGGATGGAGTAGTCCCCATGTTCTCCCGAAATAAATGCGTGGGTTCCCTCAAGCCGAACATTTTCCAGCTTAAACAGCGGCAATGTAAATTCTATAATCGCCTTTCGCATTTCTATTGTAGAGTGGCTTGTTTCCGGGTCTACATTACCTGCATGGGCAACACTTACTGCCAGGTCAACATCCCGCATGACCTCCGAAAAAATAATGTCCGGAACATCCTCTATTTTTACCGGTTGACCGGTTTTTCTATCAAAAAATTCTACCCATTCAAGCGTGGGAGCCTCAATATCTGCAGGCGAAAACCAGTCTGCCAGAGCATAAATGGACGCAATGATGTTTTCCCTATAATAAACCTTCTGCAGGCCCTCCTCAACGTCGGCTACCCAGCGGCGGGTTTTCAGGCATGCCTTGGTTTTTTGTGGCTGAATCTGGTTTCCCGCATAGCGCAGGGAACGGTAAACCTGGGATTCCTCGGCAGTTTTTACATACAGCTCCCTGAATACCTGCTTAAACGGCTGGATTAGCGCATGGTCAAACAGATATTTCTGATATTCATGCCAGTGTCCGTTCATATAAATATCATACGGATGGGCAATTTTAAGATTTGTCTTTCGGGTGATTTTGCTTTCCCTGCCCGAAAAATCCCTAAGGATGATACCGTTCAAAAATCCCAGCTTATCTTTTGTCTTGTAGACAAGCCTTGAAACAATCGGCTTTATGGCAGGGTTTGTGCATAAAAGCTCCAGTTCGCCAGCTGTAAACTCCGTTTCGTTTTCCATTGCCTCTTCAAACATCTGGCGGGTTCTGCGGTACTGTCCGGTCAGTTGTTTTTTTGTTTCGTGAAAGGCGACGATCCTTTCATCTTTCTTGTATTTTGCAGGAATGGATTTTAAAGCCTTTCCGTTCTTCTCACATTTGATTTCGGCATTTCCGTTGTGGTCAATTTGGATTTTCAGCCGGATTTCATCAATTTCATTCCAGTCAAGAAGCGGTTTTATGTTTTCAAACAGCCTGGCTTCCATTTTTAAGGTAAGCCTTGAAACATCTGAAAAGCCTGCATTTTTTGATAAATTCTGCAATGCACAGTCCACTGCCGCACCTTCACTTGCTTTTCTCTGGGAACCAAATTTTTTGCTTTGCGTCTTGAACTCCTGAATAAACAGATATCGTTTCACCATATCGTTTTCATCTTCAAGCGGAATAAGCGCATATGCCATTAAAGTATCGTTGTTGCGCTTATCTATAATGGCTTTAACAGCCTCTTCCTTGGTAAGTTTACCCCTTACTGCATCTGCGTATTTTCTTGCGCGGGTATGCTTTGCGCCGCTTGAAATATATTTTGCAGCGTTATAGATTTGCTCAAACCGTTCTTCACCTGTGGTTTGTAAAGCCTCTTTAAACCATTCAATATCAAATGCTCCCGCATTCAAATCCTCAGTGGAAACAGGTGTGTATTTTGCAATTACCGCCTTTGTTTTTTCGTCAACGGATTCGTTCATGTGTGCTATAAAGTAATAGCATGCCGATTTATACCCTTTCCAGCCCAGATATTCTTCTACAATATCAAGCCAGGCAGGAGAAAACAGTGATGCCTCCACAATCCGCTTTTCCGTAATGTCTGTTTTTGAAACAAGTTCTTTTAGTTTTGCGGCATTGTCGTCCCTGTCGGGAACGCAGATGCCAAACAGATAGCTTAAAGCCCGCTTTTTGGAAACACCGTTATATGTAAAAAAATATGTGGAGCGGTCAAATGTGTCCCTGCCCATTGCCGCAAGGATTTTTACAAAATTCTCCACGCCATAAATTCGTTTGATATTGCCGATATCGCATGAAAATTCTGTTTCAGTATCGCCTCTTGCAAGTTCTGTTTTTAAAACGGCTGCTACTACATTTTCTCCGATTTTGGCGGCAAAATTTAACCTTTTATTGTCTTCATCAGTAAATTCATGTTCGGAAAGACTCTTTAAGCTTTGAATTTCCAGAATGGATTTGATAAAAGGCTCGCTGTCCTGGAAGTTATAAAATCTGGAGCCTGCTTTTGTCTCCCCTGATTTCTGGTAGGAAACAAGCTGGGATAAATTAGTAAGCGCATCAGGCAGCAGCTTTGTCATAAGCATTTTGTACAGAAAGCTATGGCTGATTATTTTTTTGTATGCTGCCAAAATAAGGGATGATACGGTAAAAGGGGTATATATTTTTAAGGTTATTCGATAATCATTTTTCTCATCATTCCCTGCATCGAAAAAGCCAAACCGTTTTCCCAGCATAAATCTGATTGGGAAAACGTCCTTCAGATGTTCGCCAGAATTTGCAAAAGCTGTACAGAGAATAGAAAGAACAGGCTTCAGTTTTTCATCGGAAACCATAGTGATAACACATTTACATTCAGTGACTTTTGATTCTATTTTTCTGCCATCAACATAAACGATGGTTGGACTGTCATATTTCGGGGAGTCAATATAATCATAAAGTTCTTCAGATTCCGCTTCGAATGCAATATAATACCCCAGGGCACAGGCGGTTGTAAAGTAGTCTTCACACCTGATATATTCGTCATAATAATAATCTATGATAGTTGCAATTCTTGCAGGGTGCATATAAGTATGCTTCTGCGTAAACTCGCTGCCAAAAACTTTTTGGGAAAATTTATCGGTAGTTTTCTTTTTTTGTATCCTATCAGCTTTTGCGATGTAGATTGTAAGCTTGAAAAGCAGGTTTTCATCATGTATATACTGTTTATAAAACCCGTCCCAGAGATCCTTAAAAGCAATGTGGCATGTGCCGTCCGGCTCCTTTACTTCAAAACGGTGATAGCCAAAATTGTTGGCAAGTAACCTTTCACCGGCATAGATGTCAGTATATTCGTCGTTTTTATGTTCCTCAATCAGATTATCCAGTGCTGAAATAATATCATGCATACCGATTTGATTCCCGTCTGGTTTATGATTAAAAAGGCTCGTTTCAGGGAACAGCTTTACAAAATCTGCTTTGCAGGAAGCGATAAAACAGGCATCCGTTTCGGGAGTGAAATCAACTGAATCTTTATAAAGCCCGTAACCTTCAGCAGCTCCTTTATTGTTTTTGGTTGAATAAATCCTGTCAATAAGGATTTGTTCCTTTGATGTAGGATTTTCTATAAGAGGGACCAGAGTCTGATATTCTGACTTTGTTTCAGCAGATTTTTCAGACTCGTTTATTCTTATAATCATATCAAGTCCGGCTGTGCGCTTTTCTTCCTTTTTATCCATGCAGAGCCGTTTGACACATTCAAAAAGCTGTTTTTCAGGCTGTCTAAAAAGTGCGTCAATCAGGTTCTGCCGCAT
>CAMWWJ010000311.1 GCA_947177925.1 uncultured Lachnospiraceae bacterium | reverse complement strand
GGTAAGGATTTCCTCTTCCTCAAAGTCCTTTCCGAAAATAACGTCCGGATTGGGGTCTTTTTTAGGCATACGTTTTGTAAAGCTTCCCCGCTTTTCCTTCTGTCCCCCAAAGGAAGCTTCTTTTGCTGGGCCAGCTTCTTTTTTCCTGCCTTCCTGTGGCTTTTTCTCTTCTGTCCTGCTTTCTCCATTTTCCACAGGGCTCTCTGTACGGATGCTTTCCACTCTGGAAACGATTTCCGCAACCTGCCTTGCTATTTTGATATCATCCTCTTCACGGTCTTTTTTCTTCTTTTCCTCATAAGCTGTCTGAACGAAAACGGGAAAGCCGCAGCGTTCATGAAAGATTTTTTCCAGAATGTCCAAAAGCTCTTCCGATTTCATTTTGGCGGTTACCGTATCTTCTAATGTGAGCAATACCTTATTTTCTTCCGGAAACTGCACCTCTGCTTTTTTCAGCATGGTATAAAGCACCGGGGAATATTCCCTAAGCTCAAAGAGAATGCTTTCCCGATAGGCCGAAAACAGCTTCTCCGGTGTATACTGGCCGGACAATAGAAATCGTTCGTAGATTTTTACCGTAATATAGTTAGCGGTAAACAACTGCTTTTTGATTTCCTGTTCTATCTTTACGATGATTTCTTTTTCTATCAACCGTCTGCTTTCTATGTAAATGCGCAAGAAATCCCTCTGCTTTGTGGAAGAAATGCGAAGCACCTGCACTTCTTCCAGTAATTCCTTCAGCTCCATGGGAAACTTCAGGGTTGGAAATACTTCTAAAAAGGCTTTTGTCATGACTTTAATTCCAATTCTCCAATTCTTCTTTTAAGGTATCCAGTAATTTTTCTTCCGGTACTTTTTTTATGATTTCCCCTTTTTTTATCAGGAGTCCTTCTCCGATTCCTCCTGCAATTCCAAGGTCCGCCTCTTTTGCTTCTCCCGGACCGTTTACCACGCATCCCATAACCGCCACCTTGATGTCAAGGGGATAGTCCGCCACCATTTCTTCCACCTTTCCTGCAAGGGAAATCAAATCGATCTGAGTCCGTCCGCAGGTAGGGCAGGAAACCACTTCAATGCCGCCCTTTCGGAGGCCTAACGTTCTTAAAACCAGCTTTGCGGTCTTTACCTCTTCCACCGGATCTCCCGTCAGGGACACACGGATGGTATCTCCGATTCCCTGTCCCAGGATCATGCCAAGCCCCAGGGAAGATTTGATATTGCCGCTCCAAAGGGTGCCGGCTTCGGTAATTCCTACATGAAGGGGATAATTGGTCTTTTCTACCAGTAATTCATGAGCCTTTACGCACATCAGCACATCAGAGGATTTTATGCTGATGACCAGATTGTCATATCCTAAATCCTCAATCATCTTCACTTTATCCAGAGCGCTTTCCACGATTCCCTCTGCCGTTACTCTGCCGTATTTTTCTATGATATTTTTTTCAAGGGAGCCGCTGTTTACTCCCACCCGGATGGGAATGTTCCTTTCTTTTGCCACATCCACCACTGCCTTTACCCGGTCCGTACCTCCGATATTTCCCGGGTTGATGCGGATTTTATCAGCGCCGTTTTCCATGGCGGCAATTGCCATTTTATAGTCGAAATGAATATCCGCCACAAGGGGGATGGATATCTGTTTTTTGATTTCATTGATTGCTTTGGCAGCCTCTATGGTAGGTACAGTACAGCGGATGATTTCGCATCCTGCTTTTTCCAGCCTGTGGATCTGCTCTACGGTAGCCGCCACGTCTTCCGTTTTGGTGTTGGTCATGGACTGGATCAGAACGGGATTGCCTCCTCCGATTGTTTTATTTCCGATTTGAATGGTTTTTGTTTGATTCCGGTACATATGGGTTCCTTTCTTTTTTGGTGGGATTCCAGCGGTGTGCGCATGATGTCGGGAAGTTTTCCCATCAGGCGCTGCCGGGTTGGATTGTTTTGGGTTGTGTGTCTTTGTTACGTATGGCATTAGTATAGCATTTATGGAGGGTGGGGGCAATCAATAATCCGTTAAAACAGCCTCCAGCATATCAAATCACTTTCCAAAATCCTGTCTTTTTTGACCCAACTCTTTCAATGTATCCATTTTTTCTTAAAAAGGAGATATTATTATCAACTGCTGTCTCACTAATCCCTAGTATCCTATGCAACTGGGCTGCAGTAATGTTGGGATTATCTCTCATTTCTGAAAGAATAATCTGTCTCCGCTCATTTAAAATTTTTTTATTCCCAACTTTTTTCCCAATCTTGTTCATAGATTTATGAATCCGTTCAAAGGGTATCGTTACTACGATAGAGTTTTCTCTGAACAAAAAAGCATCCCTGCCATACATTTCAGTAATTTTAGGAACCCCTCTTCCTGATTTTTCACTAATATGAAGCTGAAGAAAAATTTCAGAAAGCTTTTCATTTACAGGAACAGATTCTCCCATATAGAATCCTTCCATGGTCTGTGCCGGAGCCAACGTACCTCTTGAAAGAATTTCGATACGATTTGAAAATACTGAAATCATTGGTTCATTTCCACTTGTCCATTTATTATGAAGAACCGCATTGATAATGGCCTCACGAAAAGCTTTATTGTCAAACAGAGGAATTTCCTTTCGCTCAACTACCCTTTCGCTTTCATCAGTCTGTATAAGATTCAAAACATCTCCATAACGTAATAATTCGTCAAGACTGTATAATAAACAGTTATTGCCAAACTCACGTACAGAAAATAAATTTGAACCTTTCGTTTCCCCATCGAATATAGAAACCCTTAAAGGAATATGGGAATCATCTGATAAGAGCTGAGCAAGTATATTAAACTCTCCCTCTTCATTTTTTAATCCCAGATTTTTTATGAACGTCTGAGGGTTCAACACAATTCCCTTTGAACCATAATACCCAAATAGCTTTTGGAATGTAAGTTCCTGATATTTTGCTGGCAATGTCTCTATAGTCTCTGTTCTTCCATCTAGTATCTTGAATAGTTCTATTTCTCTTTTGGGGTAATCTTTCATATTACATTTTGATGAACCTATTCTTAAATACCTCTTCTCTTTAAAAGCTGTAGGTATTTCTGTTGCGGCTGGAATTATTAATACAACAACCCTCTTACCATTTATTTCTGTTTCCTCAAAGTTAAAGTTAATACTTGGTGATAAGCTTCTCGCCAAATAGTTTTGATATGGTTCTTGATTATGCACACAATACTGGTTAAAGATTGTTCCGACAATATCGTGAGTCACATCATTCACTCCCCAAACAAAAAATGCATATTTTTTATAATGAAATGCTGCTGCATTTGATAGTGCAGATACATATTCTCCCAATGTCTCTGGTTGAAACCAGTTCTCTTTAAACTCAAACCATTCCTGTTCGTCATTTAGGGCACACAAATCCATAACTATTTGCTTGATATCCATTATTATCCTCCTTTTCCCAAGTTATATTCCCAACTAATATTAGTATAACACATTGGAAAAAGGATTGGGAATAAAAAGCACTTAAAATTTTTATAGTGTATCTGCGAATTACCTTTGCGTTTTTAAAGGTAAACATCACCATAGCTGCTGCTACTATCGGCATAACCACCTTTTTCTTATCCATGGCGGGAGTCAAGGTTGGAAATGTATTTGGTGCCAAATATAAGGCAAAAGCAGAACTGGCAGGAGGAATCATCCTGATTTTCCTGGGAATCAAGATTCTTTTGGAGCATCTGGAAATACTGACATAGCATTTATCTTGCATAAAAATTC
>CAMWWJ010000310.1 GCA_947177925.1 uncultured Lachnospiraceae bacterium | reverse complement strand
ATCCATTACTAGTCCTCCGCAATCTTAATTGCCTTTCTCCAAAATTGACAGCATTTTTTAGTCCAACATACATTAGTTACTGATGGCAAATCATATGTTGCAATATTCATATTAACTGCATTCTCTTTTCCCAACATTTTAAATGCTACTGTTGTATGATGTCCTTCAATCAAATATTGATTATTCAGGAAAATGAATCAATCGTTCCTGCCGCTTTTCTAACACGCACAAAGAAGTTGACAGACTAATGGAATATCTCATCAGCAAAAACTTTTGCCCCCCGGCATTATGGCATTGTCCCTTCCCCGTCGTATTCGTTGTCTTTATAGGCAAGGGTGGAGGTCTTCCCGCTGTCTGGCTGGTGCCCCTTCCTTCTTCGTCGTAGGTGTTCTTTACATAGGACACTTTGTTTTCATTAATGGCTTCCTTCAGGTGATGGCCCGAATCACAAATTGAGGAGTGGTTTACCTGGTGTAAAACGTAATTAAATACCTCTAAAATTTTTAAACTGATATAAATATTCCTCTGGTATGGGCATTATAAATACTCCTTGTCTATTTTCTAAAAGAATCTTATCAACAATTTTATTAAAATATACTTTCCATTCTTTATGTACTTGCCAAAACACTTGATTTACTCTAGTAATATCATACAATACTTGCCATTCATTATTCATTCCACATAACATCGGATACTTCTGTAATACTCTTGAAAAAACTGGAATTGCATATTCCAACAAAACTTCTTCTTTTAAACAAACAAGCCATTCTGGCAAAGTATACTCTTCTAATTTTTTCATAACAACATTATAATAGTGTATTGAGCGCACCTCCATAAATTGTTCACTCATTCCTATTGTTAATAATTCTTTACCAATTTTTAAATAATCCTTTCGTCTCTTATTAGAAATTTCTATTCCTATGCCTTCTGCCATTTTAAACTGCTCAAAAACTTCTTCATTCTTTTTTAACATAGTAAAATGCCTCTCAAATATATTCATTATTCCTCCTACTTTCAAACTATCAACAACAAAAATGCATTTGTAATATAATATTTCAATATTATTGCACTGAATTATTTAAACGTTTTTCTCATAAACGAGCTATACTCACTATAGCACCAGCCTAATATTGTCCATCCAATCACCATGTCTACCAGATATAATATTAATATTGCCCTCAGTCATTGATACAATTTCTGCAATATCTGATTGTACTATATTTTCTGTCGATACAAATACTTGACCTCCCAATTCATTCATTATCGAATAAAATTTTCCATTTTCTTTATTTACAGGCTTTCCTAAATAGTCTGATAGCACTCCTCTGGAACCACTACCACTCTTACTCTTCAAGCTCACTCTCATATTATTGAAGCTCTTGATACTGCTCATGCTCTGGGCAATCCCGCCCACGACTCCAAGCCCGCTCAGCACTGCATTCGCCCCGTTCAAGAACGACGCATGCCCCGGCTCTCTTAATGATGCTTCCCGCTGCGTCCCCGAGCCCTGGTATGTCCGCTACGATACTTGAGGCCATCTGGAAGGTATTCCCTTCCCTGTAGTACCAGTAGGCATTGGCTAAGTCTGCCACGAAGCCTAACAGGTCCCCATCCGCTCCCCGTAGGGGCTGTAGACATAGCGGTAGACGATAATAGTGATTATAATCCTTTTACCTGTTATTGATTCATCTTTTCATTCTTAACAAAAAATAAAGACTTATAAAAATATGTATTACTATTATTGCAATTATTCCAAGTAATTCAGAGAAAACAGAAATAGATAAGGCAATAATTGTTATAACTGTTGGCGGGATAATAAATAAATACCAATCACCACGTTTCCATATAATATATAACGATATTGGCACAAACCAGATAAGCCATAAAATAATTAAAGCCTGAATCATTATTTACCACCTCCCCACTTGATAATCACATCATCCGGAATTGGTACATCCGCTTCAATGACTCTTTGTGCCTTACCACTTTTTCCAACCATACAAAAAAATATCCTATTGAATAAATTAGGTTTTCCTTCTGATACCCATACAGTTGGCTTACTATGGGCAAGAGCTCTAGTTACTGCATTATTAGGATTAGGATAATTAGCTGGAAGATATCCCTGTTGGAACTTCTGAGCAATGTTCTCATTTGGCCCCCCATGCGCAACCAATGCTGTTTTATCCTTGCTGCTTAAGCTGCCCCTCATCTTATTAAAGTTCTTGACACTGTTCACGCTATGGGCGATTCCACCCACGACTCCAAGCCCACTCAAGACCGCATTCGCCCCGTTCAGGAACGACACTCGCCCCGTCTCCCGGTATTCCTTCCGCACTCTCTGGAATACCCGGTCGAAGTTGATCGCATTCACACCAGTCTGGGCGATTGCCCCACCATGCGGTAGGTGGTGCTCACCGCCTTCCCCACCTTTACCGTCTGCTCGCACTTGGCAAAGAGCCCAGCTCCCTTGATGATGCTTTCCGCTGCGTCCCCGAGCCCGGGTATGGCTGATATGATGCTGGCTACCATCTGGAAGGTGTTCCCTTCCCTGTAGTACCAGTAGGCATTGGCTAAGTCTGCCACGAAGCCTAACAGGTCCAGGACGGTGTATTCCAGCATTACCAGATATACATTTATTTTTTTAGGCTTCAGGGTGTTCTAAAGTATAACCCTAATAAAGATTATATCTCTAACTCACTCCAATCTGGCTGACATCCTTCATTTTTCATAAAATTGTCAAAACCTTTTCCTGTCATCAAATTAATTTCTCCTTCCCAAACAGTGTCACATTCTTCACATATGTGAATCTCTTTATTATTTTTTTTTATTTTTGCTGTTATTATTCTGCCTTGCTCACAATACGGACAAACCATCTACTTCACCCCCTTTCCCCTAGGAAAAGCAGTTACAATATTATTAGAATATTCTTTTGTAATAATTCTAATGGTATCTTCTCCATTTGTTCCAATTGTTCTTCCCATATTAATATCATAAATAACATTACCATTTGTCTGTAGTATCCCTTGCATATACCCGGTCTCCGGCTTCTATCTCTTCAATGGCTTTTCTGCCCTCTACTGTCTTTACCTGTGTCCCGGCTACGAAGCATACTCCGTCTGCGATATTAGCATACTGCTGGCTTGCCTTGGTGCTTAAGATGCTCCTCATTTTATTGAAGTTCTGGATGCTGCTCACACTCTGGGCAATCCCACCTATAACTCCCAATGCACTCAAAGCTGCATTTGCCCCATTCAGAAACGACACGTGCCCCGTTCCATCATATTGATACATAATTAGGATACAGCTAATTTGGAAGTCGCATAATAAAAGCTTTTAATGCTCTTGCCCCTTTCGGTGTTTCCAGCAAATCTAAAGCATTTTTTCCATTAAATAGAATAATATTTACCCCTCCGTCTGCTCTTGCAGAAGGCGCTATAATTACTTTTATACCATCATATAATGATTTAATACTTCCAACTGCTCTCTTGCAACTTTTGCTAAAGGCATTAATAATTTTTCTACTTTCTCGGTATCCATTTTACCCATTCTTACCTCATCCAACATACTCATTGCCTCTTGCCAGTCAAATAATTCAGATTCACTTGATATATCATCTTCATCAGCAAGTTTCGAAAATAATTCTAATAAATTCATTCTCCCTTCTTGATACATAAGATAATAATATCCTATAACCACATCTGCGGGCTCTTGTACACATCTCCGAGCCCCCGAGACTAAGGCGGAGCTCGGTTGCCGTGGTGTG
>CAMWWJ010000309.1 GCA_947177925.1 uncultured Lachnospiraceae bacterium | reverse complement strand
CTTTGGAATAGAGGCTTTCGGGTAATCTGGTTGTTAAAAATGGGGAAACTCAAAAGATACTATTAGACTGGAAAATAATCATAGAGGATTGAGTTTTTCTTTAGACGCATATACTTGGAGAAAAGACAGCCTGACTTCCATGAACTTACCTGTGGAATCTATATGGACGGCAAATTTCGGCTACAAGAAAGCAAGTACATTCACACCGGTTTTAACAGTATATTATGTTTATCCGCTTCATGGCAATGTGGTTCAGTAGGGAGGGATTTATATGAACAGCAATTATAAGGATTCCATGGATATCTTGAACAGGCAACAGAGAAAAATGGATGCTATTTCCTATATATTCAATCAAGGAAAAACAGATAAAAAGAATCAGCATACTTTAAATAAAATATTGGAGCAGAACAGGGCGGCTAGAAGGGACTGCTATCTTCCAAGTGGAATGGCAGATGGAATTTCTGAAGGGAAATGGGTGAAGGGAACCATATCCCCGGCCATGCTTGACATGATCAATTTTGAATACGATAGTTGCCGGGAATTCGAAGACAGCTTTCTCATTGGTGGAATGGAGTTTGCCAAAAGCCAGATTCCAAGTGTCAGCCAGGACAGGGCCTTGGAGATAAAGGCGGAAAACAATAGATTGGTATTGGAAGAGGGAAAGTATTATAAATTTACTGATGGAGACGGCAAAACACATGTTTTGACCTGTGGGAAATACCATCTGACAAATCCATACTCGGATAACTGCCGGGGAATAGTGGACGAAACAGGTTACCGCATTGGTAAGTTTTGGAGCATACTGTCCCAGGACGCAACCTATATGGCATTGTATTATTCCCATGAAGAGGAAAGGCAGCTTTTGAACAATGCAGGAATAACAGAAGGCTTTTTTACGATTCAATTAGGTTCCCGTAAGCAGGAGTATTACTATTCTAATGGTAACGCAGGAGTATCCGTAGCAAAGTGGCACTATGATGATACTTACGATATGTATATGAGAGGGGGAGGGATTTTAAGCGCTTATGAAGTCGGTTCTGTATTTAAGATTGGTGGAAAGGAATATGTATTGAGCGAAGAGAAAAAGCTGGATATTCCCTACGGAGCAGATATATATGATGTAGAATATCCGCCAAAAACATGCCGGGTTCCAGGTTGGCATTGATTGACCGGTTTCGTGTGCTGCAGAATAAATTTCCTCTTTACAATTTTGCAAAACAAGCATAAAATACAAATAAGCAAAATTTCAAAATAATTCTCATATTAGCAGAACACGTTGAAGAGAAGAGTAATCTGTGAAATGCAGCAGAGAGAGATGACGGTGGAATGCAGACGAATGGGCGGACATCCCATAGCAGGAAAGCGAAGAAGGATATCCCATACATTCCAGGGCAGTTCCCGGTGCTGAAAGCATCTTTACAGGAAGCAGATGAAAACTAACTCTGAGTGGCCCCAATCCGGTCCGGTGATTCCGTTACCATCAAATGAGAGGCTTTCATAAGCCGTATCCGGTCAAAGATGTCCGGCTGCGCAGAAGGCAAGCAGGGTGGAACCGCGTAGATTACGTCCCATGCACAAAATAAGTGCATGGGGCTTTTTTTATTCATGGGAAACTGCCTCATGCAAAAGAAATTAGGAAAGAAGAGGAGAGAGAAAGCATGAAAATTACATTAAAGGATGGTTCTGTAAAGGAATATTCTCAATCAATGAGCGTTTATGACATTGCTCTTGATATCAGCGAAGGGCTGGCAAGAGCTGCCTGTGCCGGTGAGGTGGATGGCGAAGTGGTAGATTTAAGAACTATGGTAGAAAAGGATTGCGAGTTGAATATTTTAACTGCCAACGATAAGGCAGGGTTATCCACTATCCGCCATACCACCTCCCATGTTCTGGCAGAAGCTGTAAAGCGCCTATATCCCAATGTGAAGCTGGCAATCGGCCCTTCCATTGACACAGGCTTTTATTATGACTTTGAAGCAGAGCCTTTTTCCAGAGAAGACCTGGATAAAATAGAAGCAGAAATGAAAAAAATCATCAAAGAAGGAGCAAAGCTTGAAAAATTCACCCTGCCAAGAGAAGAAGCTATAAAATTCATGGAAGAAAAGGGTGAGCCTTACAAGGTAGAGCTGATTCGGGATCTTCCGGAGGATTCGGTGATTTCTTTCTACAGTCAGGGAGAATTTACAGACCTTTGTGCAGGCCCGCATCTAATGAGCACAAAAGGGATTAAGGCATTTAAGCTGATTTCTTCTTCCGGAGCTTATTGGAGAGGAAAATCCGAAAATGCCATGCTCCAGAGAATATACGGGACCGCATTCAACAAGAAGGATGAATTGAAGGAATACTTAGAACATTTAGAAGATATTAAGAAGCGCGATCATAATAAGCTTGGCCGTGAAATGGAGCTGTTCACTACCGTTGACGTGATTGGGCAGGGGCTTCCCCTTTTAATGCCAAAGGGCGCCAAGATGATTCAGACCATGCAGCGCTGGATAGAGGATGAGGAAGAAAAGAGAGGCTATATCCGTACCAAGACCCCTCTTATGGCAAAAAGCGATCTGTACCGGATTTCCGGACACTGGGATCACTACAAGGAAGGCATGTTCGTGCTGGGAGATGAAGAAAAGGATAAAGAAGTATTTGCTCTTCGTCCTATGACCTGTCCGTTCCAGTATTATGTATATAAAGCAAGTCAGAAGTCCTACCGGGATCTGCCATTGCGCTATGGTGAGACTTCCACTCTGTTCCGTAATGAGGATTCCGGCGAAATGCACGGACTTACCCGTGTCCGCCAGTTTACCATTTCGGAAGGTCATCTGATTGTAAGACCGGATCAGATGGTAGAAGAGTTCAAGGGCTGCCTTGCTTTGGCAAAATACTGTCTGGATACTTTAGGCGTATCGGAGGATGTGACCTATCGGTTATCCAAATGGGACCCGAATAATCAGGAAAAGTATGTAGGAAGCGCTGAAGTATGGGAAGAGACACAGGGGCATATCCGGAACATTTTGCAGGAACTGGAGGTTCCCTTTACGGAAGAAGAGGGAGAAGCTGCATTTTATGGGCCCAAGGTAGATATTCAGGCAAAGAACGTGTACGGAAAAGAAGACACTATGATTACCATTCAGTGGGATGCGGTCTTAGCAGAACAGTTTGATATGTATTATGTAGATCAGAACGGAGAAAAAGTACGTCCTTATATTATCCATAGAACTTCTATGGGCTGTTATGAAAGAACTTTGGCATGGCTGATTGAAAAATATGCAGGAAAATTCCCTACATGGCTTTGTCCAGAGCAGGTGCGCGTGCTTCCGATTTCTGAAAAATATATAGATTATGCAAAGAGCGTGGAAGCAAAATTAAAAGAAAACGGAATCCTTTGTACCCTGGATAACCGTTCCGAAAAAATCGGTTATAAGATTCGGGAAACCCGTCTTGCAAAAGTACCATATATGCTGGTAGTAGGACAAAAAGAGGAAGAGGAAAACCTTGTTTCCGTAAGAAGCCGTTTTGCCGGAGACGAGGGACAAAAATCCCTGGATACATTTATTGATGAAATTTCAAAAGAAATCAGAACAAAAGAAATCAGAAAAGAAATGGTAGAAGAAAGTAAATAAAAGAGACCTGCGGCATGGAAGGAATAAAAGAATCCATGCCGCATTTATATTTTTTAAAATTCTGTATTATTAAATGTACCATCTTTTAGGTTTCTGTGTAATGCTTTTGTTTAATTTTGCTTCTATTCCATGTCTTGGCATTCCTTCTGTTTTATCCTGTAGATGGTGCTTTTATAT
>CAMWWJ010000308.1 GCA_947177925.1 uncultured Lachnospiraceae bacterium | reverse complement strand
GATATCACCGATAACATCACCCATGTACTCTTCCGGCATAGTAACTTCTACCTTCATAATAGGCTCAAGAAGCTGTGGAGCTGCCTTCTGCATTGCTTCCTTAAATGCTAAAGAACCTGCAATATGGAATGCCATTTCTGAGGAGTCCACTTCATGGTAAGAACCGTCATATACGGTTGCATGAACGCCTACTACCGGGAATCCGCCAAGGATACCTGCCTTGGTAGCTTCTTCGATACCTTCGCCAACAGCAGGGATGTATTCCTTTGGAATAGCACCGCCCACAACGGTAGAATCAAATTTGAATAATTCTTCACCATTGGCATCCATAGGCTCGAATTTAACCTTACAATGTCCGTATTGTCCACGACCACCGGACTGTTTTGCATATTTGCTGTCGATATCCACTGCCTTGGTAATGGCTTCCTTGTAAGCAACCTGAGGTGCACCTACATTTGCCTCTACCTTAAATTCACGTAATAGTCTGTCTACGATAATTTCAAGGTGAAGCTCACCCATACCGGCAATAATGGTCTGTCCTGTTTCCGGATCTGTATGAGCACGGAAGGTAGGATCTTCTTCTGCAAGCTTTGCCAAAGATTCACCAAGCTTTCCTTGTCCGGCTTTTGTCTTAGGCTCGATAGCAAGCTCGATAACCGGCTCTGGGAATTCCATGGACTCTAAGATAACAGGATGTTGTTCGTCACAAATAGTATCACCTGTTGTAGTGAATTTAAAACCTACAGCCGCTGCAATATCACCGGAGTAAACCTTATCAAGCTCTTCTCTCTTGTTTGCATGCATCTGAAGGATACGTCCAACACGTTCTTTTTTATTCTTTGTTGCATTCAGTACATAAGAACCGGAGTTCATAGTACCAGAGTAAACTCTGAAGAATGCAAGCTTACCAACAAATGGGTCAGCCATGATCTTAAATGCAAGAGCTGCAAAAGGTTCTTCATCGGAAGAATGCTTTTCAATCTCGTTGCCATCTAAGTCCACACCCTTAATTGCAGGGATATCTGTAGGAGCAGGCATAAATTCAATAACTGCATCCAACAACTTCTGAACGCCTTTATTTCTATAAGCAGTACCACAGCAAACCGGAATTGCTTCGCAGTTGCAGGTAGCCTTTCTAAGAACAGCCTTTAACTCCTCAACAGAAGGTTCTTCACCCTCTAAATACATCATCATTAAATCATCGTCTAACTCGCAGATCTTCTCCACTAATTCAGAATGATATAATTCAGCTTCATCTGCCATTTCTTCCGGAATATCAAGGATAGAAATGTCTTCACCTTTTTCATCATTGTAGATGTAGGCTTTCATTTCAAACAAATCGACAATTCCTTTGAAATCATCTTCCTTGCCGATTGGCAATTGAAGACAAATAGCATTTTTACCTAATCTTGTCTTAATCTGCTCTACAGCACCATAGAAATTGGCACCTAAGATGTCCATCTTATTGATGAATGCCATTCTTGGTACGTTGTAGGTATCAGCCTGACGCCAAACATTTTCAGATTGTGGCTCTACACCACCCTTTGCACAGAAAACACCTACAGCGCCATCCAGTACACGCAGGGAACGTTCTACTTCAACTGTAAAGTCAACGTGTCCGGGAGTATCGATAATGTTGATACGATGCTCTTCTGCGCCCGGTTTCGCTTTACACTGTTCCTGTAATGTCCAGTGACATGTAGTAGCGGCTGATGTGATGGTAATACCTCTTTCCTGCTCCTGTTCCATCCAGTCCATGGTAGCAGTACCTTCGTGAGTATCACCAATCTTATAGTTAACACCGGTATAATATAAGATACGCTCTGTCAATGTGGTCTTACCCGCATCAATATGAGCCATAATACCGATATTTCTGGTTCTCTCTAATGGATATTCTCTTCCAGCCAAGGGTTTTTCCTCCTTATTTTAATACTGTAACAGAAACTAAGCTGCATCACTAGAATCTGTAGTGAGCAAATGCTTTGTTTGCTTCTGCCATCTTGTGCATATCTTCTTTTCTCTTAACAGCAGCACCTGTGTTGTTTGAAGCATCCATAATTTCATTGGCAAGTCTTTCTTCCATGGTCTTTTCGCCTCTCTTACGAGAAAACATGGTCAACCAGCGAAGCGCTAATGCCTGACGTCTGTCCGGTCTTACTTCGATAGGCACATGATAAGTAGCACCACCGATACGTCTTGCCTTAACTTCCAATACAGGCATGATATTGTTCATTGCCTCATCAAATACTTCAAGAGCCGGCTTTCCAGCCTTTTCTTCTACTCTGGCAAATGCTCCGTATACAATTTTCTGTGCAACACCCTTCTTACCGTCTAACATAATGTTGTTGATAAGCTTGGTTACCACCTTGTTATTGTATAAAGGATCTGCTAATACATCTCTTTTTTGAATATGTCCTTTACGTGGCACGGTTCTTCCCTCCTTAATATTTGCAATCAATCATAAATCTTATTCATGATTTTCCCGTAAGAACTTCCTTTCGGACTGTCCTTACTGCATTAATTCATCGGTACTCACAACTAATGTGTTCGTGCGGCATTTCATTTTGTCAGCTTTATATATAATATATACTGCGTGAAAATTTGAATTCCAACACTAATTAGTCTATTACGTGGTACAAGGAAAATGTGTTATTTTCCAGCTTTTGGTCTCTTAGCACCGTATTTAGAGCGGGCCTGCTTTCTGTTTGCAACACCTGCAGTATCAAGAGTACCTCTGATAACGTGATATCTTGTACCTGGTAAGTCTTTTACCCTGCCGCCTCTGATTAAAACAACGCTATGCTCCTGTAAGTTGTGGCCTTCACCCGGAATGTAGCTTGTTACTTCGATTCCGTTAGAAAGACGAACTCTGGCGATTTTTCTAAGAGCTGAGTTAGGTTTCTTAGGAGTAGCTGTCTTAACAGCTGTACAAACACCTCTCTTTTGTGGAGAAGAAGTATCTGTTGCTTTCTTTCTTAAAGAATTGTAACCTTTTTGAAGAGCTGGTGCAGTAGACTTCTTTACAGATGTTTGACGTCCTTTTCTAACTAATTGATTAAATGTTGGCATTCTTTTTCACCTCGTTTCCTTTCTTTTGATTTTGTGCGTACGAAAAAATCATGTGGTTTTTGTGCACACTTGTTTAGTATACGCATTTGGGTTGGGGTTGTCAAGAGGGTTGGGGAGAGATTTTTGCGGGATTTGGGGGTTTTGGAGGGAGGACGTAGGAACCGGGAGAGCATATGGTAGTCTTACGGGCACGCTCTCGCTCTGCAAAGACGCAGCGGTACTAACGCACCAAAGTACGGTGCGTAAGTGCCGGCGACTTTGCCAAGGCCCGTAAGACTACCATATGCTCTCCCGGTTCCTACTGGGTATCGAAATGCCCTCAAGGGCTTAAAATGCTTGTTTTTTCTTGTGATCTTGAAACATTTAAAGCTACTTTAAAATGCTTTTGAAGTGCCTTAGTAGTGTTTACCAATGCTTCAAAGTATTCTATAGATATAATTTAATACGTTTTAAGAGTACTTTAGAAATGTCCGACAAATATATTAAAATCTCTTAAAAGCAGGCAGCACCTACTCAAAGCCCCATTTCATAATACTTCAGCTCTCACCAAATAACGAGCAGGCATTTCTAACACCGCGCTGCTTGATTAAAGTATGCGGGCAGAAACGAAACAGCAAAAGAGGGATGAGGGCGGATTCCATGCATTGTTTTTGATGCCGGTTTTCCTTAACAGCCTGCCCTCTATCCAGGGTAAAATTGCCATGGACGGCAATAGAGTAGAGAAATAACAGTAAATGTTA
>CAMWWJ010000307.1 GCA_947177925.1 uncultured Lachnospiraceae bacterium | reverse complement strand
GCACAAGTATTCCTGCAATTTTCTATTTTGGCTGATAATCGTCAGGGCATCGGCATCCACTATGACAGGCTTTTTATCCTCCTGTAGTACATAGGATACGATTTCCTCCGCCAAAGGTCCAAGTCCCATCCCCGGTCCTAAAATCACTTCCGAAGCAAATTCGTAGGTAGCCTTTAAATCCGCCATTTCCCCAGCCGTCAGTGCCGTATCCTTCTCCCGAAAGGTGGCAATCACCGCTTCTTTTACTTCCCTTGCCAGAATGTCCCTGTTGGATTCCTCTGTAAAAGCCCTTACATAGCCGCAGCCTGTGCGGTAAGCGGAAAGAACCGATAACAGCAATGCTCCGCTTATCCTGCTGCTTCCCGCAAAAACAGAAAGCTTTCCGAAGGAACCTTTATTCCCGGTCCTGCTTCTTCCCGGAATCCGTTTCAAGTCTTCCTCTTCATAAGTAAAAACCTTGGGCAGCTCTTTTCCAAATGCCGCATCCCGGATTCCAATATCCCTGCATATAACCTCTCCTGCATATTCCGCTCCCGGATACAGTAAAAGTCCCCTTTTCAGATAGCCAAAGGTAACTGTCAGGTCTGCAAGGAAGCCGCAGCCTAATACCTTTCCCGTATCCGCACAAATGCCGCTTGGAATGTCCAAAGCGATTTTATAGCCTGTTTTTTCATTCAGCTTCTGAATGAACTCCTGATAACTTCCTGTCACTTCTCTGGAAAGACCGATTCCGAAAATGGCATCTATTATCATAGTATATTCCTTTTCGGGCAGCTTAGTGCCTATTTTATTTCCGTAAGCCTTTAAGATTTCCACTTGTGCTTTTGTCTCTTCCGTAAGCTGCCTTTCATTGCCAATCAGTAAAAAATCTACCGAAAACCCCTTTTCCTCCAGCATTCTCCCAAGGGCAAAGCCGTCTCCCCCGTTATTTCCCGTACCGCATGCAATCAGAACCGTTCCCTTTTGAAACCTTTTTTGAATCTCTTCACAAACAGAAAGTGCCGCCCGTTCCATCAGGACCAGGCTCGGCACTTTAAACTGTGTTATAGTACAATGATCACATTGCTTCATGGAAGCTTTCTCTAATACATATTTCATTTCTATTCCTCATCACCCTTTTTTAAATATTCCATATCAAATATTTCAATGACCTCTGCTCCAAAAATATCATGCATATAGGAATACATCATCTGATTTTCCTTTTCCTTTTCCTGCTTCCTGATTACTTTTTTCTTTAGTTCCATCCTCATATTTTTTATCCATGCACCGATTTCCTTTATTTCAAAGCTGTTTTTTTCCATGGCGCTGTAACAGGTTTCCATGGTAATCAGCATCAGTTCATAGTTTACCTTGTCAATCTGTACCGGCAGCTCCAAAAGCTCATCCTGATAGGCTTCCAGCTTTTCATTACATTCATTGATAAGCTTTGTCCTTTCATCCATTTCCTTTTCCAGCCTTGGATTCTGCCTTCCTTCCCCGATCTCATCCATGGAACCTACGATTTCCTTCATAAGCTTTACTTTCAGCTTCTTTATGTCCTTGCTCTCAGTAATATATTTTCCCTGCTTCTTAATCAGTTCATTCAACTGCTTTTCCAGCTTTTGAATGCGTTTATCCCCTTTGTATTCCTGAAAAACCTGATGCCATTTATTATCCAACGTTAAAACAGGGATTTTTTTCCCTTCCAGCGCCCTTGTAAAATCTGCTCTTGTACGACTCATATGATCACCCTTATTCTTCTTGTTCTTTTTCTTTATTGTAACGATTCAGATTGTAGGACAGCTTCATAAGACTGTCCGACAAATGCACATTTTCTACCTGAATATGCTCCGGTACATTCAAATCCACATGGGCAAAATTCCAGATTGCCTTAATACCGCAGCCTGCCAGCCGTTCCGCTACTTCTTCGGCACTGGTTTTTGGAATGGTCAGAACCGCAATATCGATATCATTTTCCTTTACGAATGCTTCCAACCCTTCCATTGCGCTTATGGGTATGCCTCTTACTTCCTTTCCTATAAGCGCCGAATTGGAATCAAATATTCCCAGGATTAAAAATCCCCTTTTTTCAAAGTTTACATAATTAGCCAATGCCTGCCCTAAATTTCCTGCTCCAATCAATACCAGATTATGTTTCTGATATAATCCTAATATTTTACTAATTTCTTCATATAAGTATTCTACATTATAGCCATATCCCTGTTGGCCAAATCCCCCAAAATTATTAAAATCCTGCCTGATCTGGGATGCTGTCACCTTCATTAACGTACTTAAGTCCTGTGAAGAAATCCGTTCAATTCCCTGATCCTTTAAATCGCCCAAATATCGGTAATATCTTGGCAGCCTTCCTATGACTGCCTGTGAGATTTCTTTTTCTTCCACGGTAATACCCCCTGAGTTCCTGTATTAAGTATGTTTTGTCTGTTACTTTATTTTAGTACACTGTTAAAAGTATGTCAAAGGATTTAGATGGGAAAGGCGGCATTAGTTTTTAGCCAATGCCGCTATCATAATCAACTATAAATCAATTCTGCGAAAATGATTTCCTCCGCCTGTTGACTAATACAATTCATTGTTGCTATCCAGTTCATTGTAGTTTCCTCCGATAAATTCAATTATTGCTACAAATCCAACATATCCAACCGTCATTACAAATTTTCTGAAATGTCACAAGAGATACTTCCTTATGTGAAGTATCCCTTTGCACCATTTTTGAACATAATGAACGAATGGTATGTGCGTGACACAAGCAGGAAGATTACCACCGTTTTACGTGCAAGGCAGATGATGTTCAAACGAAATAAGCCAAAGGAAGATTAATCAAAATTTACTGGAATTGCGAGTGCTCTTATGGTAGAATTATGTCGTTGAACAATTCAACAAATCAGAATTTTTATCAAAATAACTTCCAACGTATCAAACAGAACAACAAGGAGAACAAACTACATGAAAAGGACAATATGTTTTCATAATCCCGATGAAATGAACGGCTATTTAAGCAACTGGTATCTTTCTGATTTTGAAATAGATGGAATAAAGTATTCGTCAATGGAACAATACATGATGTATCAAAAAGCTGTTCTATTTCATGATAACGAAATTGCGCAGCAAATTTTGGAGACATCCGATGTGGGAAAAATCAAAGCACTTGGACGCAGCGTGAAAAACTATGATGATTTTGTATGGAATGGATTGAGACAAATAATCGTTTACCATGGTGTGTTGGAAAAGTTTCGCCAGAATGATGAGTTAAAGAAGAAACTTCTTGCCACGCAGCAGGATATTTTGGTGGAATGCGCAGTACAAGATAAAATTTGGGGAATTGGACTATCCATGAAAGATGATAAACGATTTGATATGGAAAAATGGCAGGGACAAAACCTGTTGGGATTTTCCCTGATGTATGTGCGTTCGGTATTAGCGCAGGAGTTGTGATAGAATGTTATAAGAGCATATCAGTTTTTACAAGATGTTTTGTTAATGATCGGAGATATAGAAAAAGAAAATATGACCCACTTAGGAAAACTCTAAGTGCTTTTCTTTTACCATAGGCACAGCGTCAAGGCAGAAAGGGGAATCTGAAAAACTGAATATTGTTTATTTTTGGTAGCTTTTTATCCTAACGGACAATCAGCTACCTTTTTTATTTTCATTCACTATCAGCACAGAAAGAATGAGGTATCAAGAATGATTGTGAACAACAACGAAGCCAACAGAAATTTAGAAAAAACATTGCAGGCATTGGAACAGGCAAAACAGCGTGTAGCCAACGAGAAGAAACGGAAAGCCGAGAACCACCACAGGTACATCATGGGCGGTATTATCGTGAAGTATTTTCCCGAC
>CAMWWJ010000306.1 GCA_947177925.1 uncultured Lachnospiraceae bacterium | reverse complement strand
GAACATTTTATGAAACACATTACCAAAAAAATGCTGGCTCTTATGTTAGCAATTGTAACTACTTTATCCTTATCCGGCTGCAGCTTATTTGCTCAGTTTGATGCTTCCGGCTATACTCAGGCAGTATTGGATGCTGCAACAAAAGCTGAATTTGACAAGTATATTGAATTAACCAATTCTACTGCCGAAGATGCTCAGGCAGAATATGACGAAGTACTGGAAAGCTTCCTTGCTGAATTTGAAGCGGTTTCCATTTCAGATGAATTGTTGGCAGATTACAAGCAGTTATTTGTTGACTTACTGGCAAAGACAAAATATACCGTTGGCGAGGCTGAAAAAGACGGCAAAACTTTCCTTGTTCCTTTGACAATCGAGCCGCTCATTATTTACGAAGGCTTTAATGCTGAAGTAGAAGAGGCTACTGCTGCTTTCCAGGAAGAAGTTATGGCAGAATATAACGAATCCGGCGAAATGCCTTCCGATGAGGAAATTTATGAACGTTCCTTCCAGATTGTATATGATATTATGTCCGCACGGTTAGCTTCTGCTACATACGGCGAGCCAAAGACGATAACCGTTACCGTATCTCAGAATTCCGACGGTCTTTGGGGCATTTCCGATTCAGATTACGAAAATATGGTTTCCCTTTTGGTAGATCAGAATCAGGACTCATCCTGCCAACTGCACAAGATTTTTTACAGCCTGCCTGTTATGGGCAGGTTGTTTTTTTGCCAAAAGCATGCTAAAATATACCTAATCTTTATAAGGAGTCACCTATGGACAATCAGTACATGAACTATCGGCCACAGCCGCAAAATAAATTTGTAACAGCTTCGTTGATATTAGGACTTTTCGCATTGATTACATCCATGTTCCTCATAACCCCTTTTATATTCGGAGCATTAAGTATCATTTTTGCCATTTTATCCAAAAATGGCAGGGAAAAAATGTCAGGATCTGCCATTGCAGGCATTTCTGCTTCCATCGCCAGTATGCTGGGGGCAGTATCCATGGTAGGGCTGGTATACTACCTTATATTTAATGTTCCTGAATACAGAGAGCTTATGAATCAACAGTATGAGCAGATGTACGGTCAGAGCTTTGATGAAATGCTTGAGGATATGCAAAACGGAACCTTTGATTCAAATAACCTTCAACCGAAATAGAAAGGTGTGATTTTATGACAATCGGAACAAACAACTATGGAACTTTTGATATTTACGGTGACTCTGCCATTTACGGAGATACTGACAAAAAGGCCTCTGGCAGGAAGTCTTCTCCGGAAGAATGTCAGACATGTAAGAATCGAAAATATCAGGACGGCTCAGACGAAATGGTTTCTTTTAAATCCGCTGCCCACATTTCTCCTGCTGCCTCTGCCAGCGCAGTACGCGCCCATGAGCAGGAGCATGTTTCCAACGCTTATAAGAATGCCGCACAAAAAAACGGCAAAGTCCTGAATGCCTCTGTAAGCATCCGCACAGCCATATGTCCTGAATGCGGGCGCAGCTATGTAGCAGGCGGCGAAACAAGAACACAGATTAAATATTATAATGAGGAAAATCCGTATCAGCAGGATTTAAAAGGTTCAGATAAAGTAAGATATCTGGGCATGAATGTTGATATGGCAGGTTAATTCATGGGAACTATACAGAAAAAATCTTCTATCCTTTTAAAGGATATGGCAAGACAGCAGCTTTTTGGCAAATATAGAATCGTAGTGCCTGCTTACTTTATTATGCAGCTGATTATTACTTTTCCCCTACAGTTACTTCAAAGTCTGTTAAATTTAAATTCAACAGGCGGTTCGGCTATTTATCTGGCAGGCTACGTTATGATTTCTCTTATATCCGCTGTATTTATATTGGGTCAGAATCGTATTTACTTAAATATTGCACGCCAACAGGAGTTCCAGCTTTCCAATATGTGGTATGGATTTCATAGCCATGCAGACACGGCAATCCTTGCAAACCTGATTGTTTCTCTGAAGATATTGATTACAGGTATTCCCTTTTTTATTTCCTTATGCATTGTGATTGCTACACGCAACTATTATATTGCTCCTTTAGCGGGCATAACCTGTTGCCTTTTCCTGTTTGCGTCTGCTTATTTCCAGCTTACCTATTCACAGGTATTTTATTTAATGCTGGACTTTCCGGAAGAATCTGCCAGGGAATTATTAGCCCGCAGTGCACGATTGATGAAAGGAAACCGGCTTCGTTTCTTTTACTTGCGGGTAAGCTTTCTAGGGCTTTTGATTTTAGGAGGCATGAGCCTTTCTATCGGACTGCTTTGGGTAATGCCTTATATGAATATGACAATGGCAGGATTTTATGAGGATGTTCGGAGGGGGATTGAATAAATAGAAAAGTAGTTTCTTTTCTATATTCTTATTCGCACAACCGACCAGCATTTTTATTCTTCCCCTTCTCCTTCCCAAACCGCCTGCGGTATCTCCATGCCAGTACTTCTCCTGCCAAAACGGAAATACCATAGGCAAAATATATTTTCAGATTTTGTACCATGTCTTTTATAAGCTCTATCATATTATCTTTTTGGTCAAAAATGGCAGTTTCTATATCCAATCCCCGCACGATACATATACCACAAAGGAGTAATGTCCAGCTCAAAAATACACCATATGCAATAAGCAGCTCCCATTTAAGTTTTCCTTTTGACAATTGCTGTATTACAAAAAAGAAAATGCCAAATATTACGGTGGAGACTATTAAGGCAAGTTGAAAATGGAAAAAGCTAACAATGCTTATACATATAATCGCAACATAATAAATCCCATAACCAGATATTACAAGAAGGAATGTCAGTCCCATGTTAGATTCCTTTAAGGCTCCTTCTTTCTCTTTCTTTTTCCTGTCATATATGCTTACTGCTATCAGAATAAATAGGAAAACGAAGAGAAACCACTTTTCTGTTTCCTCATCGTTAAACTTATTTATCCATTCCCCATTTTCGTAAAAGCCTTTCCATAGCAATGGTATCCATAACAGAAAGCCTGCTTCCATATATCCCTTTAACATTCCGTTTGTCTTTTTGTGAAAATTGCGTAAAAGAGCAGCAAAATAACAGCCGCTTAAGACTTCTATCAATATATCCAAAAATATATGATTCCTTTCCAACAGATCAGGGGCAATAAAAAGCTGCACATTCACCGTCCAAATCACAATATGCAAGAGGCGGTATATGCCGTATGCCAGTAAGCCTGCCGGAACAGCCAGTAAAGCACACAATCTTTTTTTGTTCCTGACATTATATTTTTTCCCTAAGCTTTTTTGCTTTTTATTTTCTGGTACAGATTTATAAAGAATGGCTGCAAATGAAAGTACGATCAGGAAAATAGCTATGCATTTTATATCTTTAATGAATGCAATGGGTGTTTTCAACTGCTGTCCGCTTATGATCGTATACCCTGATATGCCACATAGCCATAACAGCATACAGCCTTCCAGATATCCGGTTGTCATGCCTTTTGTTTCCTTATGAAAATAATATACTAACAGGAGCATATATATACTTTCCACAATCAATATGCCCCATGGGAAAAAGCTTTCCGTTACGGCATCCACATTTATAGCCATGGAAACCGGGTGAAAGGCAGATATTGCCAGTTGAAAGATTATGTAATAAATTGCATAGCCAAAAAAGCTAAACAGAACCGATATTAAAATATGAAATGCTTTACTTTTCTTTTTCATTGTCTTCTCCCTGCTGCCTCATTTTTTTCTCTTATAATATATGCTTACTGCTATCATAATGAGTAAAAAAAATCGGCAATAACCATTTTTCTCTTTCTATACAATTAAATGTATTTATCCATTTGTTATTTTCATATATACCTT
>CAMWWJ010000305.1 GCA_947177925.1 uncultured Lachnospiraceae bacterium | reverse complement strand
ACCCCTCAAGATTGAGGGGCAGGGGAGTTGAATAGGCGAAGCCTATTTTTTATGCCTGCAAGTGGCTCTCAAGTTTTAAAATCGAACCCGATTCCGGGTGGCTCTCAAGCGTTAAATTGGTGGCTCCCAAGAATTAGAATAATCATTATAGGGATTTTCATAGAATTGCAAAGGTATTTATGTTAAAATATTGGATATTACTCATAACTTTGCTTACAATAAATGAAATTTCATTTTAACCATAATTAAATAGTTGTATAAAGTTTTAGCCTGCAAATAAAAAGTCAAGCAGAAATTAATGAACTTTGAAAATTTTATACAGGTTGAAAATTAGGTATCAAAATTAGACCACCACATTGCGCTGGTCTGGCAGAAATATATATCAAATCTACTCTGGCTTTGGAAGTGATGCGAGATATTCTTTTACTCGTCCATAATAAATCCGGAGAAACTTGTTTGCGCCCGCAGTCATGTAAACGTAATAAGGCTTGCTCTGGGCACGTTTCTTATCCATAAACAGATAAACAGGGTCATCCTGCGGCTTTGTCTTAATAAGGCAGTCCATGACTTGGAATAAAGTCTTGCGGAGCGTGCTGGAGCCTCTCTTGGAGGCTGGAACACTTTTTTGCTCATAGGAACCTGATTCATTTACACCGGGATCAACACCGGCAAAGGCTGTGATGGCTCCTTTATGGGTAAAACGGGAAACATCTCCGATTTCAGCCATGAGTTGTGGGCCAAGGGATTTACCAACCCCTTTCATAGCCATTACGACAGGATATTCCGGCAGCTTAGAAGCAGCGTCATTCATCAGTGTGCGGAGTTGTTCTACAGTCCGGGAAGAGGTATTTAATTGTTCTACAGCCTGTTTGATAATCATTTTGGTTAAATCGTCTTTGGGAAGTACAGAAACAAGTTCCTTAGATGTTTCATATATTTCTTCTGCCTTGGTTTTGCTGAAGTTGTACTTCTTACGCTTACACCACATCTGATAGTGGTTGATAAATGCATTTAGAGACAATTTACGAACACAATCCACATGCCAGTAGGTGGATGCAAAATCAACCCATTTCTGGCTGCCGTCTTCACGTGCAGGGCTGTCAAAGAAAGCGTTTGCCCCTGCGAATGTTTGGTCGAGGATGCCGATGAGATTGTTTTTCATTGCAGTTTTGTGCTTCATGTAAAAATCAAACTGGCGGTTCATGGTTTTTAACTGATTGCGGATTTCATCCATGAGACTATAGTGTTTCAATTCAGTCCAACTGTCAAGGGCATAGCGGGCAATTTTTACCGAATCCGCTTTATCGGATTTGACTTTGCGCAGAGAATTATCTCCAAAGTCTTTAATAAGCTTTGGATTTACTGCACTTACAAAGAGGTCTGCCTTAGAGAGTTCATGCACAAGGGGTTCATAATAACGTCCTGTATGTTCCATGACAATACGGGATTCTCCGTCAATGGATTTGATGTGCTCGATCAGGGAACGGATACCACTTGATGTATGCCGGACTTCAAATGGTTTGGAAACGATTTCTCCATAAGGACGAAGGATAGCCACCATGCTTTTGCCTTTGGAAACATCAATACCTACTGCGTTCATGTTCATAAATTTGTCACTCCTTAAAATTATTACAATGGGTCAGAACCAGTTTTACTCATTGCCTATTCTATCTACTGTGGTGTGACACGAACGTACCGGGTGGCAGTTCAACCTGCATAAAACGAACGCTGCAAATGAGGAGCTGGTTATCAGTCTAAAAAACGGACGCGAAGTCCAAGATAGGAAGCCGATATACCATTGCCCCATCATTATAACAGCTTAAGCAACAAGATGGGTAATTCCTTACTGGCTGTAAGGGATATTAACCATAAATATATTGTAGTAGATAGGAGATTTTCTATGAATAGCAATATTTTAATGTATGAAGATATAACAGAAAATATAATTGCCTTAAAAGTAAACCGTTCCTACAATGAGAATATGACAGAAACTGAACTATATGATATTACAAGAGGATACTGGAGAATAGACATTAAAAGGGCTCAATATGTTGATTATGCCATGAGTGTCTATAAAGACATTATAATAGAAGTATATAAAATTGAAAAATGGCTGCAGGCAGGAACAATTCCAAGAACAACTCTTCCAGACGCAGAAGTTCCAGAGGGAAGATATGAGTTTAAGGGTAATATTGCAGAGAAAGAAATCCGAGATAAGTACATAGGGAAATCAATAGCAAACCTATCTACATTGCAAAATCCTATAAAATATTTTAATTGTGTGCCCAATAAAAATGAATTTATAAATAAAGAAGAACTCTGTAATACCGCAGTAATTGAAAAAGCACAAAAAATAGAAGGAGAAATTAGTTCTTTAAATGTAGAGGGGGCATCAAAAAAAGCAATTATAAATGCCAGAGTTAATCAAGGAATATTCAGGGATTTATTGCTAGAGAGATATAACAAATGTTGTCTGTGCGGCGTGGAAAACCATACATTACTGATAGCCAGTCATATCAAACCTTGGGTAGAAAGTGAACCAAAAGAAAAATTAGATGTTGACAATGGTTTTTTGATGTGTCCTAACCATGATAAATTATTTGATAAAGGTTATATCACTTTTGATGATGATGGTAAGATTAGAATTTCTGACAGATTAACAGAAAACGATAGGGTGTTTCTTAATGTCAATAGTAGAATGCGTATAGAATTGACTGAAAGTAATAAAAAGTATTTGAAATTTCACCGAGAAAATGTTTTTGATAGATAACTGAAAAATTCAAGTTTATATGATTTACATCATATACATGGGGCTGAAATGGCATATAGCATTTTAAAAGAATATGGTTACGATAGCAAAAAACTCGTATGGTACAAGAGTGTATTAAAAATCATAGGGGTAGTATAAATTTAGAGAAAAATAGTCTTGAAGAATTGTGTGATGCTGATGCTGATGCAATTTCGCATTTTGATAGTGTTCCCAGTTTGTTGTATTTGGCTTATGTTCAAAAAGGAATGGGGATTGAAGATGGTAAGGAGTTTGTAAAGAATAAATTAGCGTGAAGTTTTCAAAAATTATCTATAGAAAACAAACAGCACTATCAGAATAAATATGAAAAAGTAATGAAAGCCTTAAATTGATAATTTTCGGTTTCCTGCTTAGAAAAGGACATTTTATGGGAATTATTATATGTGGTTTAAATGGGACTGGAAAAAGTACGCTTGGAAAAACTCTTGCGGAGAAACTGCATTTTCATTTTATAGATATTGAAAATTTGTATTTCCCCAAAACAGACCCGAATTATATATACGCTGTACCGCGTACTCGCAAAGAAGTTGAAAAGCTCTTGTTGCTTGAGATAAAAACTTTATACTTGCTTCCGTTAAAGGAGATTATGGAGAAGATATTAACTCTTTAATTCAGTATGCTATATTGCTTGACGTTCCAAAGAATATTCGATTGCAACGAGTTAAAAAGCGATCTTTTCAGAAGTTTGGCAATAGAATGTTATCAGGTGGAGATTTGTATGGGCAGGAAGAAAATTTTTTTCGCTTTGTTGAATCCAGAGATGAGAACATTGTTGAAGAATGGGTAAAGTATTTGAAATGTCCGGTTATACGGATTGATGGAACAAAGCCTATTGAAGAAAACGTAGATTTTATCATAGGGCAGTTACAAAATTAAATGCCTATTTGTAAGGAAAATGAGATAATATTTCCTTTAATAATGATTTGAACATGGTGCTAGCACCATGTAAAATTGGCAATTAAGAAGAAAATATCGTGATGTTCGTATGATACTTGTTTGTACCGAAACTGTAAATATGACAGGCAGTCGTTAGGAATGTCTGTCATATTTATATTATACCAAATTATGTAAAACGT
>CAMWWJ010000304.1 GCA_947177925.1 uncultured Lachnospiraceae bacterium | reverse complement strand
ACATTTACTGTTATTTCTCTACTCTATTGCCGTCCATGGCAATTTTACCCTGGGTCTTGAACGGGCTGTTAAGGAAACCAGCTGTCAAAAACAATGCCGTGAATCCTTCCCCCTCCCTCTTTTGCTGTTTCGTCTCAGGCGTTATCCTTAGAAGGTGCCGGATAAATGTAATGATATATATTTCCTTTTGGGATAATTTTAAAGGTATTCTAACCGTGGAAGATTTTATTAAGCTACACCCTAAGCCTTGGCTTTTCGATAACCAGTAGGAGCAGGCAGAGCGGTACCCGGTAGCAGGGCAGTTTTTTTGGATGGAAAAGTCTTAAGGGCCTTAATGAAGTCGCCGGTCCTTACGCACCGTACTTTGGTGCGTTAGTACCGCTGCGTCTTCATAGAGCGAGAGCGTGCCCCTAAGACTTTTCCATCCAAAAAACCTGCCCTGCTACCGGGTACCGCTCTGCCTGCTCCTACGTCCTCTTATCCAAAAATCCCCCATCTTTTCCCAATTTAGAAAAATTTTAGATTTATCCAACCCCAGTATTTATGCGCCTTCCCAAGAATTATTAGCACTCACCAAAAACGAGTGCTAATTTTCTCTTGACTTTTAAATAAGGGAGGCTTAAACTATGTTTTGTGAAAAGAATTCCGGTCAGAGGGCAGTACCAGTGCCGGAATAAGAACGAAGAAAAGAAAAACGGAAGGAATGTGATTAGTATGTCAGAAAAACATGGAAATTTGTCAATTAACAGCGATAATATATTTCCGATTATTAAGAAATGGTTGTATTCGGACCATGACATTTTTTACAGGGAATTGATTTCAAATGGCTGTGATGCCATTACAAAGCTAAAAAAGCTGGATATGATGGGAGAATATTCTCTTCCGGATGATTATAAAGCTAAGATGGAAGTATTTGTAAATCCGGAAAAGAAAACCCTTACTTTTATAGATAACGGTATCGGCATGACGGAAGAGGAAGTAGAAGAGTATATTAATCAGATCGCTTTCTCTGGTGCAACAGATTTTATTGAAAAGTATAAGGATAAAACAAACGAGGATCAGATTATCGGTCATTTCGGACTTGGATTCTATTCTGCTTTTATGGTGGCGGACGAGGTACACATTGATACTCTTTCCTATAAAGAAGGTGCAAAACCGGTACATTGGGAATGTGACGGCGGCACGGAATATGATATGAAGGAAGGAGATAAGGCAGAGGTAGGAACGAAGATCACCCTGTTCTTAAATGAGGAATGTCTGGAATTCTGTAATGAATATAAGGCAAGAGAGGTCATTAAAAAATATTGTTCTTTCATGCCTACTGAAATATATTTGAGCAAGGAAAACACCACAGAGACACAGATTATCTTAGCAGATGAAAAGTTAGATACGGATGAAGTGGTAGAGAACATTACGGAAGAGGGCAAGCCCATACTGGATGAGGAAGGCAAGGAGACAGGAGAAAAGGAGCCGCCGGTAGAAAAGCTGAAGATTAAAAAGCGCCCTGAATTATTAAATGACACCAATCCTCTTTGGGCAAAGCATCCAAATGAGTGCACAAAGGAAGAATATCTGGAATTTTACCGGAAGGTATTTCAGGATTACAAGGAGCCTTTGTTCTGGATTCATCTGAACATGGATTATCCATTTAATTTAAAAGGTATTCTATATTTCCCGAAAATCAATATGGAATACGAATCCATTGAAGGAACCATCAAGCTTTACAACAATCAGGTATTTATTGCGGACAATATCAAAGAAGTCATTCCGGAGTTCTTAATGCTCTTAAAAGGTGTCATTGATTGTCCGGACCTGCCGTTAAATGTATCCAGAAGTGCATTGCAGAACGATGGATTCGTAAAGAAGATTTCTGATTATATTTCTAAAAAGGTTGCGGATAAATTATCCGGCATGTGTAAGACCGAAAAGGAAGAATACGAAAAATACTGGGATGACATCAGCCCATTTATCAAGTTCGGCTGCTTGAAGGATGATAAATTCTGCGAGAAGATGACGGACTATATCCTGTTTAAGAATCTGGACGGCAATTTCATGACCCTGCCTGAATGTCTGGAGGTAAAACCGATTGACACGGAAGAGGAAAAAGCCGATGTGGTAGATGAGAATGGTGAAAAGGTAGAAGCAGAAGTGGTTACGGAAGATTCTGCTTCCGAAGAAGACGGTGAGGAAGCAGAAAAGAAGGATAAGGTTATTTACTATGTAACCGATGAAAAGCAGCAGAGCCAGTACATTAACATGTTTAAGCAGGCAAAGATGGATGCAGTCATTCTTACTGACAATATCGACCAGCCCTTTATCTCCCAGTTAGAGTCAAAAAACGAAGGCATCAAGTTCAGCCGTATCGATGCAGACCTGACAGATACCTTTAAGGCAAAAACCTCAAAAAAGGCTCAGAAGGAATTGGATGAGGCGGCAGAAGAGCTTTCCAAAGTATTTAAAAAGGCGCTGAAAAAAGAAAGTATTCAGGTTAGGGTAGACAAACTGAAAAACAAAAAGATTTCTTCCATGATTACCGTATCAGAAGAAAGCAGACGTATGCAGGATATGATGAAGATGTATGCAATGCCCGGCATGGACATGAACATGTTTGGCGGCCAGTCTGGAGAAACTCTCGTATTAAACGCAAATCACCCGCTGGTACAATATGTGATGGACAATAAAGAGGGTGAAAACGTTTCCATGATCTGTGAGCAGCTTTATGATTTGGCAAGCCTTCAGAATGCACCGTTGTCTCCGGAAGCCATGACGAAGTTCGTGGCTAGAAGTAATGATATTATGCTGCTTTTGGCGAAAAATAATGAATAAGATAACGGGTAATGAGATGATTAGGAACTGAATGATGTAATATTACAGGGATGCCGTTTCGCTTGGAAGGCATCCCTGTAATATATGGAAGAGCAGATGCTATCAGGTTATAAAAATATTTATAAATGATAGAGAGCGATTTTTGAACAGATTATTGGAAGGTGAGGGAAAAGAATGATGGATAAAGTTCCTCTTAATCCCTTTTCAGGGAAAGCGGCGCAAATACCGTCTTCCTCCCGATAAAACACACAATCCGGGTAATCATAATCCCAAGAAAAGCCCCACAGCTATCAATGATCACATCCTTTTTAGCAGGAGTCCTGCCGGAAACAAAAGACTGATGATATTCGTCCAGGCAGGCAAAACCCACACAAAAAGCCCCTGCAAACAACACCAGCCAGATTCCCCGCATACCGTACACATAAAGGGGAAAAGCTACCGTAACAGCCAAAATGAAATATTCCGTGAAGTGCGCCCCTTTCCTCACATAATAATGAATCCGGTCAATATAATGCTCCCTTTCGGCATAAGATAACTGCATATCAAAAGCCTCATCAGCCACCGAAACAATTTTGCTGCTCACCTTGTAGCTTAGCGCAGAAGAAGCAGCTCCATCCTGTCCGGAAAAAGAAAATATCATATACATTACCACAATAGCAGGTACAAAAGATAAAGGCTTTAACACAAACCGCAGCAGATGCTTGATGAATAACAGCACATATTTTATAAACTTTCTCATAAACATTCCTCATTTCAAATACCAGTATATATAAGTTCTTTGACTATCCACACATTATACACAAAAAATAAGTATTTTCCATGAAATTCATAAAAAATTAAGACATAAGGAAAATCAAAACAAATCCATCTTCACACCAGACAGCCTTTCAATACCCAGTAGGAGCAGGCATATCCGTACCCGGTGGCAGGGGCAGCTTCCTGTTAGAAAACTCTTAAGGGCCTATAAGGAAAGTCCCCGATACAAGATCGGGGAAAAGTAAAGTCGCCGGTCCTTACGCACCGTATTTTGGTGCGTTAGTACCGCTGCGTCTTCATAGAGTGCGAAC
>CAMWWJ010000303.1 GCA_947177925.1 uncultured Lachnospiraceae bacterium | reverse complement strand
GGTGCGTTAGTACCGCTGCGTCTTCATAGAGCGAGAGCGTGCCCATAAGACTTCTCTATGGCAGCTCCTACGTCCTCGAAACCAAAACCCCCGCTTCCCTCTCTCCTACTTCTTCTTATGCACATTGCGAATCGTCCGTTTTTTTCCCCGTCCCTTCGGATTTTCCTTTGGCATCTGCCGTTTCGATTTCGGCTCTCCAAATCCCTTGCGGGGCCTGATCAAGCATTTTTTATCAAATCCGATCAAATCCTCCCTTCCGGCTAACTTAAGGGCTTCTAAAACCAAATCGTAATTGTTTGGGTTGCGGTACTGGATCAAGGCGCGCTGCAAAGCCTTTTCATGAGGGTTTTTCACTACATAGACAGGCTTTAAAGTTCTCGGGTCAACTCCTGTATAATACATGACTGTGGATACGGTGGAGGGAGTCGGATAGAAATCCTGTACCTGTTCCGGCATATAGCCTAAATCCCTTAAATATTCCGCAAGGGCTACTGCCTCCTTTAAGGTGGAGCCCGGGTGGGAGGACATTAAATAGGGAACTACGAATTGTTTTTTGCCCATTTGACGGTTGAGTCGTTTATATTTTTCCAGAAAGGCTTCATAAACGGCATTTTCCGGTTTTCCCATTTTGGAAAGGACTGCATCGCAAATGTGCTCCGGCGCTACTTTTAGCTGTCCGCTGATATGGTGCTCCACCAGCTCCTTGAAAAAGGTGTCATCTTTATCCGCCAGCATGTAATCAAAACGGATTCCGGAACGGACGAATACTTTTTTGATTCCGGGAAGCATCCGAAGCTTTCGGAGTAAGGATAAGTAATCCTTATGGTCCACGTACAGGTTTTGGCAGGGCTTTGGAAACAGGCATTGTCTGTTTTTACATACGCCCTGGGTCAACTGCTTTTCACAGGAAGGATGCCTGAAATTGGCAGTAGGGCCTCCTACGTCATGGATGTAGCCTTTAAAATCCTTTTCTTTTGTAATCAGCTTTGCTTCTTCTATGATAGATTCGTGACTTCTTACCTGAACCGTCCTGCCCTGATGGAAGGTAAGGGCACAAAAGCTGCAGCCTCCAAAACAACCCCGGTTGCTGATTAAAGAAAATTTGATTTCAGCAATGGCAGGTACGCCGCCTGCGCTTTCATAGGAGGGGTGATAGGTCCGCATATAGGGCAGGTTGTATATATGATCCATTTCCTCCATGGTCAGGGGCCTGCATGGTGTGTTTTGAACCACATAAGTCCCGTTTGGATAGGCTTCCACCAGAATCTTGCCGGTAAAAGGATCCGTATTGTCATATTGTATCTGAAAGCTCTTTGCATATTCCACAGGCTCTTTTTTCATAGCCTCATAGGAAGGCAGGAGCAGATAATCGTAAAGGTGGTCTAAGGATTTGGTTTTGTATACCGTTCCTTTTATGAAAGTGATATCGGACACGGAAATCCCGCTGTTTAAGGCATCGGCGATTTCTACAATAGATGTTTCCCCCATTCCGTAGGAAATCAGGTCGGCGCCGCTGTCCAATAAAATAGAACGTTTCAGGGAATCGGACCAGTAATCGTAATGGGCAAGCCGGCGAAGGCTGGCTTCAATGCCGCCAATGATAATGGGCGTGTTCTTAAAGGTCCGCCTGATTAAGTTTCCATAGACTGCAGTGGCGTGATCGGGCCTTTTGTAAGGCTCTCCTCCGGGAGTGTAAGCATCCTTTGGCCGGTGCTTTTTGGAAACAAAATAATGGTTTACCATGGAATCCATATTTCCGGCGCTGATTAAAAAGGCAAGCCTTGGCTCTCCCAGTATGGCAATGCTTTTATCATCCTTCCAGTCGGGCTGGGAAATGATTCCTACCGTGTAACCATGTGCCTCCAGTATACGGCTGATAATGGCATGGCCAAAGGAGGGATGATCCACATAGGCATCCCCAATAATATAGACAAAATCCAATTGTTTTATGTTTTTTTCTTCTAACTCCTTTTGGGAGATGGGTAAAAAACCGCTCATTGCTGTTCCTCAACTGCATTTCTAGTATTTAAAGCTTGTAATTCCCTATCCGTCAATTCCCGGTATTCACCCGGAGCCAGGTTCTCATCCAAGACAACCTGTCCAATGGAAAGCCTTTTTAAATAAATCACATGACAATCCACAGCCTGAAGCATTCTCTTCACCTGATGGAAACGTCCTTCCGTAATGGTAAGACAGCCCCTTACAAGCTGTTTTTCCTGTTGGATTCCGGCTATCTTTGCAGGTCTTGTAAGAGGCTCGTCTTTTGCAATTTCCATTCCGGATTCCAGCTTTTTGATCTTTTCCGTATTAAGGATTCCTTCCGCTTCAAAGTAATAGGTTTTCTCCACGTGCTTTTTGGGACTCATGAGCCTGTGGGAAAAGTCTCCGTCCGTGGTTAAAAATAACAGGCCTTCCGTATCCTTATCCAGCCGTCCAACTGGAAAAAGCCCCTTTTGAAGGTTAGGCTCAAATAACTGAAGCACTGTTTTGCTTACGTTATCCTTTGTGGCGCAGACAACTCCCTTGGGCTTATGGAGCATATAATAGCGGTCCTTTTTGTATAGGACCGTTTTATTTTGAAAGGAAATCTTATCCTTTGTTTCATCAATATGGACAGAAGCATCCGTTATCATGCAATTATTTACCGTTACAAGTCCTTTTTTTATGTAACCCTTTATCTGGCTTCTTGTACCAATTCCGGCTTCTGTCAGAAATTTATCCAGTCTCATTTCATAAATCCTTTAAAAACAAAATACTATATAAGTATACACCATTTTTATGGAAATTGGGATTATATTTATGAAAACTTTATTAAAAAAAGCTGTCCTTACATGTATCCTTGCTTTTCTTATGGTATTTATCTTAATTCATGGGAAAACTGCAAAAGAATTTGCCTCCTTAGGGCTTATGACATGGTATGAACATATGATACCTACTCTCCTGCCTTTTATGATTTTTTCCGGAATTTTAATCAGGCTGGATTTAGTCAAATTGTTCATGAAGCCCTTTTCTGTATTTTTGCGCCCATTGTTCCGGTTAAACAGCTACGGAATTTATGTGATCGTCATGGGATTTCTCTGCGGATTCCCCATTGGGGCAAAAAACTGTGCGGATTTGTATCAAAAAGGAAAACTGACAAAAGACGAGGCCGAATATCTGCTGGCATTTACCAACAATATCGGCCCTACTTATTTTTATACGTTTGTGCTTGCAACTATCTATAAGACAGATCAGCCTGTCCTTTCCAGCTTTTTTATGTTTGGAATCCCTTTGTTTTACGGTATTTTTTTAAGATACACCCTGTACCGGAATAAAATTCCTTTCTGGGAAAAGGAAGAGCCTCAGAAGCTTTCCTTTTCCGGCAAAAAGGCAGCTTTTTCCCTGTTTGAAGCTATTGATGATTCCATTACCGCCTCTTTAATACAAATTGCAATGCTTGGCGGCTATATGGTTCTGTTCAATTTAATGGTATTGATTCCTTTTACGCTTTTAAAAGGAAACCCGTCTTTTTATGGGGTGTTACATAGTATTTTGGAAATTTCCGGTGGCTTTGCCATTATCAAGCACCAGGAAATGAGCAGGCTTTTTCAAGGGATCCTGGTGCATGGGGTACTTGCTTTTAACGGGCTCTGCTGCTTTGCGCAGACTATGAATATTATTCAGGATACGGATTTGTCCGGTAAGAAGTATTTTGGGCATAAGATGGTGCTGTGCGGAATGACTGTTTTTTGTGTGTGGGTTTTTTTGAGGAGATGTTAATCGATTCCATTCAGCTCTTGATATAAATTTTTTGCATAGGAATCGGTCATGCCACTTATAAAATCAGTAATCATCAAAAACCTTAAATACAAGTTTTCAGCCTCATCATTACCACAGGAATAAAGATGATCATTTTTATAA
>CAMWWJ010000302.1 GCA_947177925.1 uncultured Lachnospiraceae bacterium | reverse complement strand
ACCATAGAAGAAAACGGCGTGAAAAAAGCCATTGATACATTGACCTATGATGAAAATGAAATCCGCCGTATTGCCATTAAGGCATTCGACATTGCCATGAAAAGGAGCAGGAAGGTAACAAGCGTGGACAAGGCAAATGTACTGGATTCCTCAAGGCTTTGGAGAGCGGTGGTCAATGAAGTGGCAAAGGATTATCCGGAGGTGACATTAGAGCATATGTTAGTGGACAACTGTGCCATGCAGTTAGTAAAAGATCCAGCCCAGTTTGATGTGATCTTAACGGAAAATATGTTTGGCGATATTTTATCGGATGAAGCCAGCATGGTAACAGGCTCCATCGGCATGCTTGCTTCTGCCAGCTTAAATGACAGTAAATTTGGCTTATACGAGCCAAGCCACGGCTCAGCGCCGGATATTGCAGGAAAAGGCGTTGCAAATCCCATTGCTACGATTTTAAGCGCATCCATGATGCTGCGCTATACGTTTGATCTGGACAAAGAAGCGGATGCCATTGACCATGCGGTGAAGCAGGTGTTGAAGGAGGGCTATCGTACCGGAGACATTATGGCGGAAGGATGCACTCAGGTTGGTACTGAAAAGATGGGTGACCTGATCTGCGACAGAATATAAAATTAAAAAGAAAACCCTTCATGAAGCAACAGAACGCATTATAAAAGGAGAGAAGAAAGATGAGAAGTGATTCCGTAACAAAAGGAGTGCAGCAGGCACCCCACAGAAGCTTATTCAACGCATTAGGCTACACAGAAGAAGAAAGGCAGAGACCGTTAATCGGTATCGTAAGCTCATATAATGAAATCGTGCCGGGACATATGAACCTGGATAAAATCGTAGAAGCGGTGAAAATGGGAGTGGCCATGGCAGGAGGCACTCCGGTAGTATTCCCGGCAATTGCGGTATGTGACGGAATTGCCATGGGACATATCGGCATGAAATATTCCCTTGTAACAAGGGATCTGATTGCGGACAGCACCGAATGTATGGCAATGGCTCATGGCTTTGACGGGCTTGTGATGGTTCCAAACTGTGACAAGAACGTGCCGGGACTTTTGATGGCGGCTGCAAGAGTGAATATTCCCACTATCTTTGTTTCAGGTGGACCTATGCTTGCGGGCCGTGTGAAAGGAGAAAAGAGAAGCCTGTCTTCCATGTTTGAAGCGGTAGGAAGCGTTGCTGCAGGAACCATGACTATGGAAGATCTGGCGGAATTTGAAGAAAAGGTATGTCCTACCTGCGGTTCCTGTTCCGGTATGTATACGGCTAACTCCATGAACTGCCTGACAGAAGCGCTTGGAATGGGACTTAGAGGAAACGGCACCATTCCAGCTGTTTATTCCGAAAGAATCCGCCTTGCAAAACATGCGGGCATGAAAATCATGGAACTGGTGGAAAAGGACATCAAGCCTCGTGACATCATGACAGAAAAAGCATTTTTAAATGCCCTTACCATGGATATGGCGCTTGGCTGTTCCACAAACTCCATGCTTCATTTACCGGCAATTGCCCATGAAGCGGGAGTGGAATTAAATGTGGACATTGCCAATGAATTGTCCGCAAAGACACCAAACTTATGCCATCTGGCACCGGCAGGTCCTACTTATATGGAGGACTTAAATGAAGCTGGCGGCGTTTATGCGGTTATGAAAGAACTTACCAAAAAGAATTTATTATACACAGATCTGCTGACAGTAACTGGAAAGACCGTAGGGGAAAACATTGCAAATGCAGTGAACAAAAATCCAGAGGTAATCCGCCCTATCGAGAACCCATACAGCGAAACAGGCGGAATTGCCGTATTAAAGGGCAATCTGGCGCCGGATTCCGGTGTGGTGAAACGTTCAGCGGTAGTACCGGAAATGATGGTTCATGAAGGACCTGCCAGAGTCTTTGACTGTGAAGAGGATGCCATTGAGGCAATCAAAGGCGGAAAGATCGTAGCAGGAGATGTAGTGGTAATCCGTTATGAAGGACCAAAGGGAGGACCGGGCATGCGTGAAATGCTCAATCCAACCTCCGCCATTGCAGGCATGGGCCTTGGCTCTTCTGTAGCATTGATTACCGACGGACGTTTTTCCGGCGCATCCAGAGGCGCTTCCATCGGCCATGTGTCACCGGAAGCGGCAGTAGGCGGCCCCATTGCTTTTGTGGAAGAAGGAGATATCATTTCCATCAATATTCCGGAAAATACATTAAATGTAAAAGTATCTGAGGAAGAAATGGAAAGAAGAAAAGCAAACTGGGTACCAAGAGAACCTAAGGTAACTACCGGATATCTGAACAGATACCGTTCTTTGGTTACAAGTGGAAACAGAGGCGCAGTGCTGGAAGTTCCCAAAGAGAAATAAAGACGGGAAATGCAGAAAATGTATATACAGAAGGGATGATAGTAAGACATGCAGTTGACAGGTGCGGAAATAGTAATTGAGTGCTTAAAGGAGCAGGGCGTGGATACGGTATTCGGCTATCCGGGCGGCACGATTTTAAATGTATACGATGCTTTATATAAACATCAGGATGAGATTACCCATATTTTGACTTCTCACGAACAGGGGGCTTCCCATGCGGCAGACGGTTATGCAAGGGCAACGGGAAAGGTAGGAGTCTGCCTTGCCACAAGCGGTCCGGGAGCTACCAATCTGGTAACGGGTATTGCAACCGCTTATATGGATTCCGTTCCCATGGTTGCCATTACGGCTAATGTAAACCTGCCTCTTCTTGGAAAGGATACCTTCCAGGAGGTGGACATTGCAGGGGTTACCATGCCGATTACCAAGCACAATTATATTGTAAAGGATGTAACGGTGTTAGCAGATACGTTAAGAAAGGCTTTCCATATTGCAAGAAGCGGCAGGCCGGGACCTGTTTTGGTGGATATTACTAAGGATGTAACGGCAAATCTTTGTGAATATGAGCCAAAGAAGCCTTTGGAAATGGAGCGGATTAACAAGTTTACAGCCGAGGAAGTGGAGCAGGTGCTTTCTTATATCAGGGAAGCAAAAAAGCCTTATATCTACTTAGGAGGAGGCGCCATTCATTCAGGAGCGTCAAAGGAGGTAAGAGCCTTTGCAAAGCTGGTAGACTGCCCGGTATGTGATACACTTATGGGAAAAGGCGCTTTTGACGGAAAAGACGAGCTGTATACAGGCATGATCGGTATGCATGGAACGAAAGCTTCCAATTTAGGTGTGGCAAAATGCGATCTGCTCATTGCCCTTGGAGCAAGATTTTCCGACCGTGTAACCGGAAATCCCAATAAGTTTGCAGAAAATGCCAGAATCATACAGATTGATATTGATGCGGCGGAAATCAACAAGAATATCAAGACAGATGCTTCCCTGATAGGGGATTTAAAAGATGTGCTTTCGGAAATCAACCAAAAGCTTGAGCAGCAGGAGCACAAGGAATGGACGGATTATGTAAAGGGCTTAAAGGAACAGTTCCCGTTAAAATACGAAGAGGAGGGACTTACCTGCCCTTATGTGATAGAACAGCTTGACCTTGCTACGGAAGGGAAGGCCATTGTTACAACGGATGTGGGACAGCATCAGATGTGGGCGTCCCAGTTTTACAAATATACAGAGCCAAGGACATTTATTTCCTCCGGCGGTCTTGGCACTATGGGATACGGTCTGGGAGCATGTATCGGCGCAAAGGTGGGAATGCCGGACAAAATCTGCGTCAATATCGGTGGAGATGGCTGTTTCCGCATGAATATGAACGAGCTTGCAACTGCCAGCCGTTACAACATTCCCATTATCCAGATTATCATAAACAATCAGGTGCTTGGTATGGTAAGACAGTGGCAGACCTTATTTTATGGAAAAAGGTATTCACAGACCGTTCTTACCGATAAGGTGGATTATTGCAAGGTGGCGGAAGGTTTGGGCTGTAAGGCATTT
>CAMWWJ010000301.1 GCA_947177925.1 uncultured Lachnospiraceae bacterium | reverse complement strand
GCCCTACGGTCGGGTGGAGCAGGAGGACTTCTTAAATGGAGCAGTCATGATTGATACATTGCTGTATCCGAAAGAACTGCTTGCATTCCTGCAGGAATTGGAAAAAAGGGCGGGAAGAGAGAGGACCATTCACTGGGGGCCGAGGACGCTGGATTTGGATATTTTGTTTTATGGCGACAGGAGAATATGGGAGGATGATTTGACCGTACCCCATCCGGATATGAAGAACCGGGACTTTGTATTGAAGCCTATGGCGGATATCGCACCATATTTTATTCACCCGGTTTATGGGAAAACCATGAAGGAAATGTTAAAGGAGCTGAATCAAAAAGAAAGCTGATTCAGCTTTCTTTTTTTGAAAATAAGTTTTTGGGATTAATAGAGCTAAGCAATCCTTTAAATGTTTCCGTCCTGTAAAAAATCAAAAGAAGCAGCAGGTTTGGAAGAAAGATACAAATTCCTATTTTGTATATAAAAGAAGCAAGGGGTGTTCCATGATACAAGATGCCTGCAAAATAGGTAATAATTACAAGGAACAGGGATAAGGAAAAATATCCTCCATTGGTAAGCCAGAATTCTTTCCAGGACATTTTCAGTCCATGCTTAAAAAGTACATAGGGCTCTACCCAGAGAGAGGTGGTGACCATACTGATGAAGGTTCCGGCAAATACTCCGGCAGCACCAAAGGAATGGACGGCAGCAATGGAAACAACCAGATTGAGGCTGGCTTCCACTAAAGGTTTGAAACGATCCTGCCAGAGAAGGCCCATGGACTCCTTGAATACAAGAGGAATCTTTCGTATGCCTGTAATGTAAAAGTTCATACAAATCATAGCAACCACAGGAAGGGAAAACAGATAATGGCTGCCCCAAATAAGTTCTATGAAAGGGTTCAAAAGCACGAATAAACAGATGGTACAGAAGGAATAAAACCAGAAGCAGGCAAAATGTAAAAGCTTAAATACCTTATAAGAGGTTTCTTTGGATTCAGTGGCATTTAAATTGCCAACCCCTGCCGTCAGGGCAGAAAACATTTGACCCACCACCATATTGATCATATTTACAATTAAGACATAGTTATCGTTGATGGCAACAGCGGTAAGTCCGATAAAGCGGCTGATAATTAAGTTATCTGTGGAACTTAATATGGTAGCGCCCACTCTGTGGTTAAACATGGCGAAAGTGTTTTTCAGAATCTCTTTTTTTTCTTCTTCGGGCAGTTCCGGTCTTTTTTTTGCCTTTATGAAAGGATACAGCTTATCAGCCTGCCTTGATATAAAAAGATTGTTAAATAGAGTAAAGGGAATCTGGATGAGCAGGTAAATGAAAAAATTCCCGGTCAAATACAAAGCCACGATCTGTACAATGTTTTTTACTGCTGAAATCAGACAACTGAAGAGCGTAATGATATACAGTTTCTGGTCTGCCTGCAGGATGGAAAGCTTATAAGCAAATAAATAGGAAAATACAGAGTTACATAAATAAAGCAGATAAATAACAGGAAGCCCTTTTATATCGGGATAATCCTTATCCTTAATAAGATAGGGCAGAAAAGGGGTAAGGAGCAAGCCGATTCCGCCTACCAGACAGGCAATGAGGGTATAAGCCTTTTTGTAAAAGCCCAAAAGAGCCAGCAGTTTTTCTTCATCTTTTTCAGCAATGGGCTTATACATGCTGTAAATCAGTACGGTTCCCACGCCCAGTTCCGTCAGGGCGAGAATGGATAAAATATTGGAAAAAAGTCCTTTGATGCCTACGAATTCCATGGAAAGTGTATGAATAAAAACAGTCCGGCATAGAAAGTCCATCAGATAGGTGAATATCTGGGCTGCCAGAATGATGATTCCGTTTTTTAAAAAGGTTTTTGCTCTCACGAATGTGCCTCCAGTCTCTTGGCATTGCAAATGGTTGTGTATTGTTTTCCTGTTATTATAGCAAATAATATTTTAGAACGGAAGATGCCAGATACCAAAAAACGGAATCCAAGTAACATCCTTCCAAAACTCCTATACTAGTACTAAAGACACAGAAAAAACACAAATTTTTGAAAAAATATGTACATAAGAATTGAAAGCAAGTCGATAAATGTGGTATATTCTATATAGAAAGAGAAAAATGGAAATAAAAGATAACAGTTGAGGAGTGTTTTAAAGTGAATAATTTATATGACCAGCTTTTAAATGGGGAGAAGAAGCTATGCGTGATTGGCATGGGCTATGTGGGACTTCCGATTGCAGTGAGCTTTTCCAGGCATGTGAATGTGATTGGTTTTGATATCAATCAGGATAAAGTAAGGAACTTAAAAGCAGGCATTGATGTGACTGGAGAGGTAGAGGAAGAGGCATTAAAGGAATGCAGTGTTTATTTTACTACAGAGGAAGAAAAGCTCCAGGAAGCGGATTTTTTCATTATAGCGGTTCCAACGCCGATAGATGAAGATAAAAATCCGGACCTGACTCCCCTTATAAGCGCAAGCACCGTACTTGGAAGGAATTTAAAGCCAGGAGATGCGGTTGTATATGAGTCCACAGTCTATCCGGGACTTACGGAAGAGGTCTGTGTTCCTATTCTGGAAAAAGAATCGGGCCTTATCTACAAAAAGGATTTTAAAGTGGGCTATTCACCAGAAAGAATCAATCCCGGGGATAAGGTGCACCGGTTGGAAAATATCGTGAAGATCGTAAGCGGCTGTGATGAAGAAACAAAAGAGCTGGTAGCGAATGTATATGAACTGGTAGTAGAAGCGGGAGTGTTTCGGGCGGAAAGTATTATGGTTGCCGAGGCGGCAAAGGTCATCGAAAATTCCCAAAGAGACATTAACATAGCTTTTATGAATGAATTATCCATTATTTTTCATAAAATGGGAATAGATACAAAGGCTGTTTTGGAAGCAGCCTCTACAAAATGGAATTTCCTGGATTTTAAGCCAGGGCTGGTAGGAGGGCATTGCATTGGCATCGATCCATATTACCTGACTTATCAGGCGCAAAGGCTGGGTTATCATTCCGAGGTGATTCTTTCGGGACGCAGGATCAATGATAATATGGGACAATACATTGCAAGGTGTATCGTGAAAAAGCTGATAGAAGCCGATGTTTGTGTGAAAGGCGCCGTAGTGGGCATCTTTGGCTTTACCTTCAAGGAAAATTGTCCGGACATTCGTAATACCAGAGTCATTGATATTGTAAAGGAACTGGAAGAATATCAGGTTCAGACAGTTCTGGTGGACTCTAAGGCAGACGGCCATATGGCAAAGAAGCTTTATAACAGGGAAGTCATAAAAATAGAACAGGTGGAAGACCACAGCATGGACGGAATCGTCCTTGCGGTTTCCCATAAGGAATTTAAAGAATATACTCCGGATGACTGGAGCAAATTTTACAAAAAAGAAACAGCCTGCAGGCTGTTTGCGGATATCAAAGGAATTTATGAGAAAGAGGAGTATGAAAAGAAAGGATACTCTTATTGGAGATTGTAGGTGAATTGACAATGAAACTTGGATTTGTCATTGGAAACATGAGCCATTCAGGGGGGACGGAGCGGGTGCTTTCCCTGATTGCAAACGGGCTGTCAAAAAGGAACTATGAAGTTGTGGTTATCAGCATGTGGGGGGAAAAGGAGCTTGTGTTTCCATTAGAACGTGCTATAAAAAGATATCGGCTTTCAGAGGAATATCCAAAGGGAATCAAAGGAAATCTGAAAAATATCCTGCGGCTGTATCAAATTGTAAAAAAAGAACGGGTCAACGTGTTGATTGACGTGGATTTGATCCTGACTTTTTACAGCCTGCCCTTAAAAATACTGCTGCCGGAGCTGAAGCGGATTTCCTGGGAGCATTTCAATTATTATTATCAATTTCGGAAAAACAATCGAATTCGAAGAGTTGCCATGAGGCTGGCGGCAGCTTTTTCCGATGTGTTGTTAG
>CAMWWJ010000300.1 GCA_947177925.1 uncultured Lachnospiraceae bacterium | reverse complement strand
GCATGTGGAAGACATAAATGGAAAAATTGAGAATTTAGTCCATTCAAACGATACGATCATTGGCAATATCAGCCAATTGTCCACCATTAGCGAAGCGGTTTCAAACAGTGCAAAGGAAGTGGAAGAATATAGTCAGGATAACCAGCTTCAGGCACAGCAGGCAAAAGAATTGTTAAATCAGATTCAAAAGCTTGTACAGGAATTTTCCAAATATTTAACAGAAGCATAAATTGTAAAATAATTATGACAGGAGAAATTTTTCATGAAAAAAATCATTACAATCAGCAGGGAGTTTGGCGCTGGAGGCGGTGAAATTGGAGAAAGACTTGCTAAGGCACTGGGATATGAGTGCTATAATAAAGAGCTTATACTGAAAGCAGCAGCCAAATCCAATGTGGATGTGCAAAGCATAATCAAATGGGATGAGAAAGTGCCGGTAGAGTTTGGAATCGGTCAGAGCCTTTTTGAATTTTACAACCGTCCCCTGAGCGAAACGCTTTTTGAAGCACAAAAGAACGTAATTCGTGAATTTGGTGAAAAGGGAAACTGTGTCATAATCGGAAGAAACGGAAATCAGATTCTAAAGGAATATGATAAATGTCTTCATGTGTTCATCCATGCAGATCCTTATTGGCGCTTAAATAGAATGAAAAGAAAAATGCCCAATGTACCGGAATCAAAATTAAGTGAAGAAATTCGGTCCATTGACAAAATGAGAAGAAAGTACTGTACATTTTATACAAATACAGAATTCGGCAAGGCGGAATACTATGATATTACTTTAAATACTTCCAGACTTGGAATTGAAAACTGTTTAAAGATTTTGACTGGTCTTGCAAAGGAAGGATAAACATATAATCATATTATAAGGTAAAGGAAATGGATATGGAATTACTTGATACGATTCGAACAGCGGTGAAGGCTGTCAATAATGTGCTTTGGGGACCGCCCATGTTAGTCCTCCTTTTTGGCACTCATTTATTTCTTACTTTCAGGACTGGATTTATTCAAAGAAAAACCTTTAGAGCCATTAAGCTATCTGTAGCCAAGGATCCGGATTCGGATGGTGATATTAGCCAGTTCGGAGCATTGACAACTGCCTTAGCCTCCACCATAGGTACAGGCAATATTATCGGCGTAGGAACCGCAGTAGCTTTGGGTGGACCGGGAGCGGTATTATGGTGCTGGCTCACAGGCGTGTTTGGCATTGCTACAAAATATGCGGAAGCATTGATTGCGGTAAAATACCGGATAAAAACAAAGGACGGGCGTATGCAGGGCGGTGCCATGTATGCTCTTGAACGGGGACTTCATATGAAATGGCTGGCAGTTCTGTTTGCTTTGTTTGCGCTTATCGCCTCTTTTGGAATTGGATCTATGGTGCAGACCAATGCCATTGCCAGCGTGTGGAAGACAAATCTAAACGTTTCCGGCTGGATTGTAGGAATCGCATGCGGAGTTCTTACTATGGCGGTTATTTTCGGCGGCGTAAAAGCGATTTCAAAGGTTTGTGAAAAGCTGGTGCCCTTCATGGCACTTTTTTATGTAATTGGCTGTATTACTATTCTCTGCTATAATTATGATTTCATTATTCCTGCCGTTGAGACAATATTTATGCTGGCATTTCAGCCGGGAGCTGCGGCTGGCGGGCTGACAGGCTCTGGTATCATGCTGGCTGCCAGATATGGTATAGCAAGAGGGCTTTTTTCCAATGAATCCGGCATGGGATCGGCTCCTATTGTAGCAGCGGCAGCCAAAACAAGGAATCCGGTCCGGCAGGCACTTGTATCCTCTACCGGTACTTTCTGGGACACGGTTGTAGTATGTGCCATAACTGGGCTTGTATTGGTAAGCAGTATTATGAAAAATCCCGGGATTGATGTGCGTAATATTAACGATGGAGGAGAGCTTACCTCATTGGCATTTGCGCAAATTCCATATATAGGTAAGGGTATTCTGGTTGTGGGAATCGTGTCCTTTGCTTTTTCCACTATATTAGGATGGGCTTATTACGGTGAGCGGTGTGCAGAGTATCTGGGAGGCAGGAAAATCTTGATTCCCTATCGTATTTTCTATGTGGCGTCGATTCTGGCGGCACCCTTAATTACATTGGATCTTGTATGGAATCTTGCGGATACCTTTAATGCCTTGATGGCAATTCCAAATTTGATTGCCCTGTTGCTGTTATCCGGAGTCATCGTAAAGGAAACAAAAACATACATAAATGATATTGACAGGGTGGATCATACGGAAATTCCCAGTACAGACAAATAAGAAAATATGATTATATCGACAAAATTTTGAAATTCTTAACAATATTTATTATTTTTTAATATTTATATTGCATATTTCGAATTTATTCGATATAATGAGACGGTAGAAAAACTTATAGGAGGGAAAGAAATGGATACAAAAACTACGAGTATTGTGGCCTATCTTACTTGGATTGGTACCGTAATTGCTTTTGTTGCAGGAGATAAGGAGGGAGCTAAGTTCCATCTGAATCAGGCGCTTGTTATTATCATTGCAGGGATTGTCTGCTCTTTTGTTATGATTCTTCCGATTATTGGCTGGATTGTAGGCATAGTAGGAGGCATTTTTGTGTTTGTTTGCTGGATCATGGGACTGATTGCTGCCATCAATCAAGAGGAAAAAGAAGTTCCACTTCTTGGAAAGATTAAGCTTCTTAAATAATCTACATAATGTAAAAAATGTAAAAACGGCTGTTTTACAGCCGTTTTTTTATTGCTTTTCGTTGCAGGGAAAAGGATTTCGTGATACTATAGTTAGAAAGTGTTTTTTAAGATAAGGGATGAAGCAATGACAAAGCAGGAATTTAGACAATATATAGCAGAAAGACCTATCTATTTAGACGGCGCAACCGGTTCTAATCTTTTGAAAAGAGGAATGCCGGCAGGTGTCTGTCCGGAAAAATGGATTCTGGAAAATAGAGAAGTCTTAATTGGACTGCAGAAGGAATACGTAGATGCTGGCACAAATATTTTATATGCCCCTACCTTTTCCGGGAACCGGATCAAGCTGAAAGAATACGGACTTGATGAGAAGTGCCGCAAAATGAACATGGAGCTGGCTGCTTTAAGCAGGGAAGCAGCAGGAGGAAAGGCTTTGGTAGCCGGTGATATTACTATGACCGGAGAGCAGCTTGTCCCCATGGGAACTATGGAATTTGAAACATTGATTGACATATATAAGGAACAGATTGGATATCTGGCAGAGGCAGGAGTGGATCTGCTTGTAGTGGAAACTATGATGAGCCTTCAGGAAACAAGGGCAGCCTTGATTGCCGCCAAAGAAACCTGCGATCTGCCCATTATGGCAACTATGACATTTGAAAGTGATGGTAGGACCCTATTTGGAACGGATGCTAAAAGTGCGGCAATCGTACTGGCAAGTCTGGGAGCGGATGCCATTGGCGCCAATTGCTCCACAGGACCGGATCAGATGAGCCATGTAATCAGGGATATGGCTCATGTGACGGAGCTTCCCATTATTGCAAAGCCAAATGCGGGAATGCCTGTATTGGATCAAACCGGAGCCACTGTTTATAATATGGACAAGGAAACATTCTCACAGGAAATGGTGGGGCTTGTGGAGGCAGGAGCATCCATTTTGGGAGGTTGCTGCGGCACCACGCCGGAATATATCAGAGAACTGGTAAAGACTACAGGACAGTTGTCCACAAGGAAAAGAGAAAGAACGAATTTCAGATATCTGGCAAGCGAAAGACAGGCTTTGAGCTTTTCTCTAGAGGATCGTTTTATGATTGTGGGAGAGCGCATTAACCCTACCGGAAAGAAAAAGCTTCAGGAAAAGCTTCGGGAAGACGATTTGGAGCTGGTGGAAACTTTTGCAAGGGAACAGGAAGAATGCGGAGCCTCCATATTGGATATCAACATGGGGATGAGCGGCATAGATGAAAAGGAGATGATGCTGAAG
>CAMWWJ010000299.1 GCA_947177925.1 uncultured Lachnospiraceae bacterium | reverse complement strand
GAAAATCCAGTGTGTGGGTGCATTCCACCTCCGCCTTTCTAGAGAAATTGGAAAGATAATAGACTCCATAGCCCTTCTTTTTCAAATCCCGAATCCATGGAATGGCATAATCCCTTCTCCCAAGCATATCATGGACATTTTCGCAGATCATGCGGATTTCCTTTTCCACGGTGGAATCGTTTTTGACAAATTTCTGAATAATGTCTTCTATTTCCAAAACTCCTCTGTCAAATTCGTCCCATTCCCTGCTGAGCATGGTAGCTTTTGCTAACTTCTCCTGCACTTCTTTAGAAAATCCAAAGGAGGCAATATATTCCTTCCAGTTAAAATCTACCAGAACATTCCCTATGTCAAAAATAATCGTGGTAATCATATTGTCCTCCTTATTTTCATTCCAGCTATTTTTTCAATGGACTTTCCCTGTAAATAATATCCTTACGTCCCGGTCCGTTGGAAACCATGGTAATGGGATAACCGATCTGCTCTTCAATGAAGTTTACATAATTCTTGCAGTTTTCCGGAAGCTCATCAAAGTTTTTAATTCCTCTGATATCCTCTCTTTCCGCTTTCCAGCCCGGCAACATTTTTAATACCGGCTTTGCTTTTTCCAGTTTAGCGGTAACCGGAAACTCCGTGGTCACTTCCCCGTCGATTTCATAGCCTACGCAAACCGGAATTTCATCCAGATAACCAAGCACATCCAAAACGGTAAATGCCACATCCGTAGTACCCTGCAAACGGCATCCGTATTTGGAAGCAACACAGTCAAACCATCCCATGCGCCTTGGACGTCCGGTAGTGGCACCGAACTCCCCGCCGTCTCCGCCTCTGCGCCTTAATTCATCGGCTTCTTCTCCAAAAATCTCCGATACAAATGCTCCTGCTCCCACTGCGGAAGAATATGCCTTACATACTGTTATAATCTGCCCTATTTCATAAGGAGGAATACCCGCTCCGATAGCTCCATAGGCTGCTAAAGTAGAAGAAGAGGTTACCATAGGGTAAATACCGTGGTCAGGATCCTTTAAGGTTCCAAGCTGACCCTCCAACAGAATCGTCTTTCCTTCTTTCAGGGCTTTATCAAGGAATAAGGAAACATCACAAACATACGGCTTCACCATCTCCTTATATTCATGCAGTGTCTCAAGCAGCTCATCCGGATTTAAAAGTGGTTTGTGGTATAAATGCTCCAGCATGACATTTTTCATCTCACAAATACGCACTACCTTTTCCTTTAACAACTCTTCGTCAAACAGCTCGCTTACCTGAAAACCGACCTTGGCATATTTGTCGGAATAGAAAGGTGCGATTCCCGACTTAGTGGAACCAAAGGATTTTCCTCCCAGCCTTTCTTCTTCGTATTGATCAAACAAAATATGATATGGCATTACCATCTGTGCCCTGTCCGATACTAAGATTTTCGGCATAGGTACATTTCTGTCTGTAATGGATTTGATTTCATCAAATAAAACCGGAATATTCAGCGCAACACCATTTCCGATAACACTTGTGGTATGATCATAAAACACTCCGGAAGGAAGCGTATGAAGGGCAAATTTTCCATAATCATTTACGATTGTATGTCCCGCATTGGCTCCGCCCTGAAAACGAACGATAATGTCCGCCTCTTCTGCAAGCATATCCGTAATCTTGCCTTTTCCTTCATCTCCCCAGTTTGCTCCAACAACTGCTTTTACCATAGTCATATCCTCCTGTGACTTTACATGTTTCAACAAAAAAGGATGTGTAAAACACATCCTCGTCTTTTACTTCCTGATTATACACCATTATTTCTCATAAGTAAAATCAATATTTATTATGTTTTTTATAAGTTTTGTTTATAACTCTACATTATGTAAATAACCATCACGTAAAATCCACAACCTTTTGAGCCAATCCCCGCTCTGCGTCCACATAATACTTGCTAAAATCATTTCCGTCCACATAAACATTGATTTCGCTGCCGCTGTCAAAAAGAAAACTTGGATCCGTCCAAAGATTGTCGCTTTTAAAGCGGTATAGAACATCTGCATATTCATCCTTCCAGGAGCAATAAAGCACATAGGGATTCTGCCCATTAACGGCAATGCTTGTATTCCGATCAACCCTTTCCACTGTGGCATGCAAAACACGTCCATTGGCAAGCAGACGTTTTCTTTTCTGCTTCTTCTTAGCCACAAAAACCATCGGAATAATGCCTACGCAGGAAAATACAGTACCTACAAACGTCAGTATGATGGTTACTAGCAAAAAACCCGATTCCGTCCGCACCCTGCCGGGATTTTCCGGATCGCACAAAAGAGAAATGCTCTTCCCCACATACATGTTGATGCCATCTCCCATTAATTCTACCCCTTCATAGGTCTGGCCCTCAAAGGTATAGGTAACAAAAACTTCACGATAGCTCTTTCCATGATTATAATGAGACACGATATCTACAACTTCACCAGTAATATTAACAGCCGTCTTCCGAAACCGGCTTTCATTCACAAACAGCAAAACTGCACCTATCAGCGATCCAATACCCACCACTGCAAATATGCTAAAAAAAATAGTTAAGAACCTGTCTTTCTTCATATCATATATCCTCCAATTTGTGTATCTCACTTCTTTGAAGCCCTGCTTTTCCAACCTTATTCCATCAACTCTAAAAGCTTCCTGGCAGCCGGGCTTATGGGCAGCTTCGTCTGGGTAATCACGCACATTTTCCGCTTGGGTATCATCTTATTGAATCGCAGGACAAACAATCTTCCGTTTTCTATATGTTCTAAGGCAAAATCCTTTACCACGCATCCGATTCCCAGATTCCTCAAGGCAAACTGCACAATCATATCCGAAGTAGCCAGTTCAAATTCCGGATTTAAGATTACCTGATTTTCTTTTAAAAGTTCATCCATATACTTTCTTGTGCTGGTATTCTTTTCCAGACAGATAATAGGATAATCGGACAATTCCCGAAAATCTGTCATATGATTTTTCAGCTGAAAATATTTTCTACCCGCCACAAAAATATCCTCGATCTCCCGAACCTCCTTCATATGGAAGCCCTGCTTCTCTGAAAAAGGGGTGGTGATCACGCCAAAATCAATTTTCCCCTCTTCCAGATTGGATATTGTTTCCGGTGTGGGAGCGTTCGTTACCACTACCTTGATTCCCGGATATTTTTCGTGAAACTGCTCTAAATAAGGCAAGAGATAATACTGTAACGTCATATCGCTGGCGCCTATGCGGATTTCTCCTGCCTCTAAATTCTTCAGCTTCAAAAGCACCTGCTCCCCCAGCTCGAACTGTTCATAGCCGGTCTTTACATAGGAAAACAGAATCTCACCTTCTGGAGTCAGCTTCATTCCTTTTGCACTTCTTTGAAACAGCTTTGTCCCAAGCTGCTTTTCCAATTGCTTCATGGCCTGACTGACAGCGGGCTGGGAGATGGCCAACTGTTCTCCCGCTGCCGTCAGGCTTCCAAGCTTTGCTGCATAATAAAATACTTTATAATATTCTAAATTTATGTTCATTTTCTTCTCTTCTGATTAGCCCATGTATTGTCTTTTATTTTACTATATCTGTGGAAATTTGACAATGATAAAAAAAAACGGATTTTCCATTTTCTGCATTTCTTCCCTTGCACAAACCATTAGAAAAGTGGTATTATAGAATATAAAATAAAAATAAGTGGAGGTGCTATTATGGATATTCCTTCTTTATCAATGGCAATGGCTACAAGCCAGCTTCAGACAGATATCGGTATTGCAATGCTCAGCAAAACAATTGACCTCTCACAAACTCTTGGAGACAATTTGACTGACATCATAGATGCTGCTGCCATGGAACGTTCTGTTTATCCGTCCATAGGCGGCAATATAGATTTGTCTGTATAGTTTTTATTTTTTATTATTTCAAAAAAACAAAAAACTTTGTTGCGGAGCATACCTATGTTTGAATCTATCAAAAAGGAAATA
>CAMWWJ010000298.1 GCA_947177925.1 uncultured Lachnospiraceae bacterium | reverse complement strand
TTATTATATTCCGATTTGGTATTCTCCCTTTTGTTAGTAAAAAAGGAAATGAATATCAAGGAGTTGTTACCAAATGGAAAAAGCAAGGCATTAATTTATGATATAATTTTCTTGTTGAATTGAAGCGCACTTCATAGTTTATGATTAAGAAGAAAGGTGGATTTATATGTATTCAGCAAAAGAAACAGCCAAAAATACAGTCAATATACAGATGAAGACATTGAATGGATAAAAATGATACAGTGTATGCGTATGGCATATATCCCCATTCAGTCCATTAAAGAATATGTTTCACTTCTAATACGGGGTGGAGAAACCCTTGAACAACGTTTTGTTATGGTCCAAAACCACTTGAAGGATATTAAAAATCAAATGACTAATTTACAAAACGCACTTGATCTGACACAAAAAAAGTTATCTTTCTACGAAAAGCTTTAGAGGATTCTTCCTATAAAAATATGTCATATAACCAAGAATGGAAGTTATTTAATCATGGAGAAAATTTAAGAAGAAAAAGCAGGAGGAAATGGAAAATGCCTTATATCACAGTAGAAAGTGGTGTTTTATCAGATACGCAAAAGGAGGAACTGATTAAACAATTAACAGAAATATCTTCTGAAATTATGAAAATACCACAGGAATTTCTTGTAACAACCATAAAAGAGGTACCTAATAAAAACTTTGGCACTGGCGGTAAAACCATTGACAAGGTAAAAGCAGAGTATATACAGACACATGGTAATCAAATGTAGGCTATTTCAAAATGCAAGCGCGGAAAAGGAATGGGAAATGTTCTAATTACAGGAACAACAACAATTATATTTACAGAATCAGTATCATGTGACCGTAAATTTTATTGCATATGATCTGACAAAAGAAGATGCCGCAGATTTGGTTATGGAGCAAATAGACAATTGGAATATACCTATTGATTTCCTTGTCAACAATGCGGGTTTCAATGAGTGCGGCTTATTCACCCAAACGGATATAAGCAAGGAAATAAAAATGATTAACTTGCATATACGTTTTATTACTCAACTTACAAAACGTATTCTGTCAATCATGGAAAAGAGCAACTACGGGCACATACTTAATATTGGTTCAACAGGTTCTTTCATTCCCTCTCCCTCTGACGCAGTTTATTCAGCAACAAAAGCATATATCATGTCTTTTTCAAATGCCCTTTATGGAGAGTATAGGAATACCGGAATAAAAATTACTTTGCTTTGTCCCGGAGCAACGGAAACCGAATTTTCGCGAAAGGCAAATATAGAACAAACCTTGCTATTCAAATATGCCGTGATGAAACCCGATAAAGTTGTTAAAATAGCTTATCCCAAAATGATAAAAGGAAAACGTTTAATCATTCCGGGACTATATAATAAACTTCTTGTTTTCTTCTCAAAAATAATGCCTATTGGTATTACAAACAAACTAACGATCATTATGATGAGCAGTCATTCAAACGTTTCAACGTGACTTACAACTTGCAAAAGAAGATAGAGCCATTGTTATGGTCAAGCATTTTTGTAACACTTGTGGCTAAAAAATATCAGATCACCTTTATGATGTCCATTAAAACTATGGAGACGGGCATGGTTATAGCTGACATATGCAAATTCTTCCACCGCCTGGTAGAACACTTCCACGTTCCGGAACTCGTACAGATTAGTGCATTCGCTTTTCAAGGTATTGAAGTATCTCTCCATTGGTGCGTTGTCATATAAGTACCCTGCTTTACTCATGCTTTGTATTAAATGGGCAAATTCACAGAATTCCACAAACGCTTTTAACGTATACCGTGAACCCTGAGTGTCAGATAAACTGTCATGTTCCAGTATCCGTAGACTCCATTATGGCTGTGGTAGATGTCCCTAATCTGTGCCATAACCTCAGATTTTTGAGTATAATGATCCGCCTTCCAATGTTAACGGTAGTTGTAATAGGCATTCGGATATATTTCCAACCTGCGCAGCAGCCAACGGATACCAAATTCTCCGCGATATTAGTCTATGAATCGATAAGCCTCTAATCAATTTCCTTTTTCAATTCATTATTTTCCTATTTTAGGCGGAGATTCTCCTTCATGGAATCGTATTCTTCTTTGATTTCCGGGCTTGTCTGGCATTTTTCACATAATTCGCGGCACCATTTGGAGATGCTGGCATTGGATACACCATATTCGGAGGTAATACTTTTGTAAGTGCGTCCTTCTTCCTCGTAAACTGATATTTAGCATATTGCTTTTTTCATCCAAACATCTAAAAAGGCAAGCTGTTCATCCGTATGAAACCAATGCTCTCCATTTTCCATTACAGTAAGATGTACATTATAATTATTAATAAATCTATTTACTGTTTGACGGGATACAAGGTTATCATTTCCTGCATATAAGATTTCTGTGGGAACATTCCATGTTATAGGGTTATCCCTAACAAAACATAAATATTTCCATGATAATGTTTCTCCAAAGTCCGTAGGAATTTCTCCTTTCTCGCACAAATCTTTTTCTGATACATTTGCCCAACTCATCATATCCAGTATAAGACGTTCCATATCAAGTACAGGCGATATAAATAAAGCCTTTTCAATATCACAAGCCTGTAATGTGTGCATTGCAAAATAAGCCCCTATACTGTTTGCGATCACATAAATATAATCGTATCTTTCATGCGCTTTATCATAGACCGATTGAATATTATTTTGTACAATCCAAGGAAGATAATCATTGTAGTCTATCCCGATAATATCAAAACCAATACAATTTTTCTTGTATTGTTCAGCTTCTAAATAACTTCCACCTTTTCCATGAATATATAAGATTACTTTTTTCAAAATATTACCTCTCCAGCTTCTGTTTTATAACCATACTCCCCAGTCACCATAATCAAATGTGCCACTACCATGATGAAGTTTTCCATCCATCTTAAGATTTCTAAATGCTTCTCGCATACGAATTAAAATATCCGGCTGTATATCCAATGAATGGTGTGCCGGAAATACTTTCTTCACAGGCAATGCCGCAACTTTTTCCAAAGAATCAAGATATGCCTCCGGGTCAGTAGAAGGATAATAAGCAAACAAAATATCTTTATAAACTAAATCGCCAGTAAATAAATATCCTTCGCTTTTTTCCCAGAAGCACAAATGTCCCGGCGAATGTCCGGGGGTATGTAATACTTCAATTTCTCGACCACCAATATCGATTATGTCATGGTCAGTCAGCACTTTTGTTGGCATACCCTGAAAAAATTCATAGTTATTCACATTAAAACCGTCAGGTAAATCACAACGGTCTACGACCATATCTTTAATCGTTTCGATTGATAAAGGGAACTTGCCATTCAGCCAATCCAATTCCTCAGCATGGGCATAAAATTCTGGAAAATACTTATGTCCTCCAATATGATCCCAGTGAATATGAGTAGCAACCGCCGTAACTGGTTTATTGGTAAGATTTAACACCTCATCATATATATTTGCAATACCAAGTCCTGTATCAATAAGCAGACTGCGATTATTGCCATTCAACAGATAGCAATGTGTTTCTTCCCAATGCCGATATTCACTGATAATATAAGTATTTGTATCAATTTTATCTATTGTAAACCAGTTATTCATTATCCAACGCTCCTTAAATCATAGTTTGCTCATATCTTTTCTATTTCAGCCAATGATGTTTGTATATTCTTATACACGAATAGTTGCATACTGTCCACATATATTCTGCTTTTCCAGCCGCGGTCTGCCTGTTGAATTCCTTTGATTTTGGGTGTCACTTTGCATAAAAACAGGCAACAAACCCAGTAAATATAAGGGTTGTTGCCTGCCAACAACTACTCGAACTCGGCGTGTTCTTTAATATTGTTAACTATATTAATTTAAGTTTTATGCAAATTCACGCCCTTTTTTGCTTCAATTACATCATTTATTCTAGCTTACTGTTTTTCTGTTGCCAAAT
>CAMWWJ010000297.1 GCA_947177925.1 uncultured Lachnospiraceae bacterium | reverse complement strand
CACCCCTCAAGATTGAGGGGCAGGGGAGTTGAATAGGCGAAGCCTATTTTTTATACCCATATGAAAATAAAAAGAAAAAGGAGAGACGAACATTATGACAGTATTTGACGAATTAAAGGAAAGAGGCCTGCTTGCCCAGTTAACAGATGAAGAAGAAATCAAGGAACTGATCAACAACGGGAAGGCTACCTTTTATATCGGTTTTGATCCGACTGCCGACAGCCTTCATGTAGGACATTTCATGGCGCTTTGCCTGATGAAAAGAATGCAGATGGCGGGAAATAAGCCTATTGCCCTGATTGGTGGCGGAACAGCAATGATTGGAGATCCTTCCGGAAGAAGCGATATGCGTACTATGATGACAAAAGAGCAGATTCAGCATAATTGTGACTGTTTTAAGGAACAGATGAGCAAGTTTATTGATTTTTCCGACGGAAAAGCAATGATGGTAAACAATGCGGACTGGCTTCTGGATTTAAATTATGTGGAGCTGTTAAGAGAGGTAGGCGCCCACTTTAGCGTAAACCGTATGCTGACAGCAGAATGCTACAAACAGAGAATGGAAAAGGGGCTTAGCTTCCTGGAATTCAACTATATGATTATGCAAAGCTACGATTTCTACGAGCTATACAGAAAATACGGCTGCAATATGCAGTTTGGCGGGGACGATCAATGGAGCAATATGCTTGGGGGAACAGAGCTGATCCGCCGCAAGCTTGGAAAAGATGCCTATGCTATGACCATCACTCTTTTACTAAACTCTGAGGGAAAGAAAATGGGCAAAACGCAAAAAGGCGCTGTGTGGCTTGATCCAAAGAAAACGTCACCGTTTGAATTTTTCCAATACTGGAGGAACGTGGCAGATGCAGATGTATTAAAGTGTATCCGTATGCTAACCTTCCTTCCTTTGGAAGAAATCAAAAAAATGGATAACTGGGAAGGAAGCCAGTTAAATGAAGCAAAAGAAATTCTTGCTTTCGAGCTTACCAAGATGGTGCATGGGGAAGAAGAAGCCGTAAAGGCAAAAGAAAGTGCAAGAGCATTATTTTCCAGTGGAAATGCAGCGGATATGCCTACTGCAGAGTTAGTAGAGGCTGATTTCATGGATGGGGCAATTGACATTTTGACAATGCTGATGAAATCGGGGCTGGTTCCTTCCAAGTCAGAAGCCCGTCGTGCGGTAGAGCAGGGTGGTGTTTCCGTAGATGGAGAAAAAGTAACGGATATCAAGACGGTTTTTGCAAAGGAAGCGCTTACAGGAGAAGGCATTGTATTAAAACGCGGGAAAAAGAACTTCCGTAAGGTGTTAGTAAAATAGAGATGAAGAAATAAAAAGAAACAGGAAAAGGAAGTTATGAAACCATGGCATTTACTCAGGTACAAAAGCTTCAATTGAATCATCAGGTAGACAGAATTCTTCATGTACCTGGGAATTTTCAGGGCGGCAATCTGGAAATGACCATGGTTTTTGACTATGATGCGGAAACGGACTTGTTCAAAGAAAAAGCAGGTCAGATTATTACTGCTCTAAAGGCTCATAGTCCTGTGTTTCGGAACGTGCGTTTTCATGCTGTGAAATGGAAGGGGGATTTTTCCATAACAAATCATACAATACCCATGACATTTGTGCAGACGGGAAGATTTTTTGAAGAAGATGGCATGGATATCCCATTAAATGCCGGCATAGCAGAAGAGAAAAAAGGGATAAATAATATAAAAAATCTGGAAGTATTACTAGAAAACCTGAAGCTGTTTCATGCAAGAAGCAAGCTGATTCTTGTTCTCACACAAGGACAATATCAGATTTCAGATAAGGAAGTGGCAAAAAAGGCACTAAATCCCTTTCTGAAACAAAAAATGCTCCTCTTAGGGCCGGATTACATGAAAACAGGCATGGAAATATTTATGGAGCTCATTTAAAAGTACGTTTTATGGTACAACCTCTTTGCTACAATAAATACAGTTAAGCGCTGGCACAAAGCCAAAAAAGCTGATAACCGTATGTATAGCAAGGAGGTTGTTTTATGAAAGGATTTTTTGTTACAGAAGGATATATGGGATTTGTAGATGGGATTTATTTACTGTTTGCGAGCGAAAGAGACTATATGGAATATATGGAAGAGGCGGCTTGAAAAAGCCGTCTTGTTTTAAATTTCGCAAGCTTTCTTGACAAATCATTCCGTAGCAGTTAATATATAGATGACCGATATATAGATTATCTATATATAAACCAAAAAACGAGAAACAGGAGGAAAGAAAAATGGCTGTGGATAAAAGCTTGATTTCAGGAAGCACAACTATGCTGCTTCTAAAATTGCTATCGGAAAAGGATATGTACGGATATGAAATGATTGAGACTTTGCAGAAAAGGTCCAATAATGTGTTTGCTTTAAAAGCAGGTACCCTGTATCCCTTATTGCATTCTTTGGAAGAAAAGGGATTTCTGACAGTATATGAAGATACGGTTTCGGGAAAGGTTCGTAAATACTACGGTATCACAAAAGAAGGAAAAAAGTATTTTAAAGCTAAACAGGAGGAGTGGATGGAGTATTCCGGAGCAGTCTCCAATGTATTAGGAGGTGCTGTTTATGGAATTGCGTGAGTATTTGGATACATTGTCAGAGCAGATTCGCTGCAAAAAGGCACGCCCTATGATAGAGGAAGAAATAAGCAACCATATTGAGGATCAGGCACAAGCCTACAGAAAAGAAGGTATGGGAGAAGAAAAGGCCATGGCAAAGGCCATTTTGGAAATGGGAGATCCGGTTGAAACAGGCATTGCCCTTGACAGAATCCACCGCCCTAAAATGCAGTGGACCTTAGTTGCCTTAGTGGTCTTGCTGAGCATAATCGGTATGTTTATGCAGATTGTCATTTTTAAGACAGGGTGCCTTAGTAATGAAGATAACATTACTACTATTCGGGATGAGTTTATTTATAGAAGCATAGGAAATACTCTAATCAGCTTTTGTATCATAGCGGCTGTATGCATTGTGGACTATACCTTTTTAGGGAAATATCCCATTACCCTTTGGTGGTTATTTTGCTTCCTCCTGTTTTTTAGCGGCAGGTTTTTATATGGAAACGGCATAAACGGAGCTTATCGTCTGTCTTATTACATGCTTACCCTAATGGTGCCGGTTTATGCGGCAATTGTCTTTCGATATAAAAATAAGGGAATGTCAGGATTCTTAAAATGTATTGGGTTTTACATGGCAGCTATGTTTATTAAAATCATAAGCCAGTGGGCATTTGTAAGTGGCATATTGGAATTGACACTTTCCGTATTGATTATATTGACATTTGCAATCATGCGGGGATGGTTTGGGAAAAAAGCGGGAAAGCTTGCATTGCTTTGGGTGCCCGCAATAGGTTTTCCGGCAATACTTGTAAATATTGCGCTTTTCTTTAATGACAAGCTCCAGATCTTTGCTGAGTATCAGGCGGCAAGAATACGTGCTGTTTTCCAAGTAAGTGGTGAAGCCAGCTATCAGACTCTGGCGGCAAGGGCGGAAATGGAAAAGGTTACTCTGTTAGGCCAGAGGGAACTGCCCCTGACTACTCTGCCTGCCATCCAAAACGACTATATTGTAACAAGTATGTTTACTTATTTTGGAGCGCTTCTTACATTGCTTGTGTTAGGAATGATTCTGTTTTTCATATGGAAGGCGCTGCGTTTAAGCATCTGCCAGAAAAATCAATTAGGTTCCATGATAAGCATTGGATGTGTCATTGTGCTTCTTGTAAAAGTAGTGGTCTATGTGATTTCCAACGTAGGAGGTATTTTGATATTTGGACAGATGAGCATGCCTTTCCTATCTTACGGTTTAGGAAATGCAATAATAAACGGAGCTTTAGTGGGGTTGCTTTTAAGTGTATACCGCAATACGGATATTGTATCTGAAAAAAATATGAAGCCTAAATATGCATTCCGTCTTCCTATTCAGAAGATACAATAAAAT
>CAMWWJ010000296.1 GCA_947177925.1 uncultured Lachnospiraceae bacterium | reverse complement strand
GGACAGGGTGACCCGTGTCATCGACCACAACGGACAGGCCACGGTCTATGAATACGACTCCTTAGGGAACCGGAGCGCAGTCCGCTACCCCAACGGGACCATCCTGACCTACACCTATGACCCATGCCAGAGGCTGAAGGAGGAATGCCTGACAGACAGAGACGGCAGGGAGCTGGCAAAGTACAGCTATGAGCTGGGAAAGGCAGGCGAGAGGACAAAGATCACGGAAGTCTCGGAAGACGGGACAGTCACCGGGATATCCTACGAATACGACAGACTGAACCGCCTGACGAAAGAGACCATAGAATGCGGCGGAAGCAGCCTCACCAATGAATACGCCTATGACGGGGCAGGCAACCGTACATCGAAAGAGACTACCGTAAAAGGCGATATTACAAAGATAGCAGATGTAAACAAAAAGCTGTCCGGTACAGGCAGCCTGAATGCAGGCGCACTGGCAGAGGAGAGAAGTACGGCTTCCACAGGAAATGACTATGAGGTGGAGCTTACAGAAGGAAAGACCACCTATACGTACAATGAACTGAACCAGCTCATCAGCGAGACATCCGGACAGGGCACCACCAGCTACGAGTATGATGCCAACGGGAACCTTGTAAGGCAGTCCGGGAAGAAGAATGCTGTCTATGAGTATGATGAGGAGAACCATCTATTCAAGGCAACCGTACAAAAAGACGGCAGGGCAGCAACGGAATCCTATACATATGACTATGCAGGGAACCGCATTTCCAGGGAAGTGAGCGGCAAGGGCAGGACTTATTACATAATGGATGAAAGTTCCGGGCTGGCACAGGTAGCTGCGGAAACGGACGGAAGCGGGAACGTGACAGCCTCCTATGCCCTGAACGGAAGCGAACGCATCAGCATGGAGCGGGGCGGAAAGACCAGCTACTACCTCCATGACGGACATGGAAGCGTGAGGGGCCTCCTTGACGGGGAAGGGAACCGGACAGACAGCTATTCCTATGATGCATACGGGAACCTTTTGAAAGCGGAAGGAAGCACAGAAAACGACTTCCTCTACACAGGGGAGCAGTACAATGCGAACACGGGATTATATTACCTCCGCGCCAGATACATGGACCCGTCCACGGGAAGCTTCATCAGCATGGACAGCTATCAGGGGAACCTGTACGATCCGGTGAGCCTGCATAAGTATCTGTATGTCTCTGCAAATCCGGTCATGTATACAGACCCGACGGGATATGACAAGGACCTTACATCCATGACGGTGTCCATGGATATCATGGGCATCCTGAACGGCATGATGTCTTCTCCGTTGGTAAATGCCGGCATGTCCGTGCTCTTTCAACTGAGGGCATTGTCGGTGGTAGAGACGGTTTCTGCCATAGCGGCAGGAGCCATTATCGGTATGGTAATAGATAATGCCATAAACGGAGCAGACAGCCTTGTAGGGCAGATAACTGCGAAGATACTGGATAATGCGTTTCCGTTGATCTGCTATATTGTAGTGACTTCGGAAATGGTGGCTGTGCAAAAAGCGGTACAAAAGTTAGAGGTCGAGGAATACTCTGGATATTCGGTGTATTTATTAAGAGATAGTAAACAAAAAAATAAGGTCATGTATGTTGGTATAACCAATGACCCTGTACGAAGAGAAAAAGAGCATAAGAATCCGAATAGCAAGGCTAACCAAAAACATCCCAAAAAAACAGGTGATAAATATTGGTATATGCAGGTAGTCTATTCCGGATTGACAGAATCAGAAGCACGTACAATGGAGCAAGCCCTAATCTGTATCTATACGATACAAGCATTGTCAAATGCAAGGTATGAAATAGCAAAAAAGAATATCGATGGTTTTAAAAAGGAAATCGAGAGGGCGGCCTCTATATTAGACGTGCCATATGAAAATTTGTATAATCTGGTTAATAGAGAAAATTGGTAAGGAGAGAAGAAAAATGGGAACATGGTCAACAAGAATATTTGATAACGATATCACTATGGATATCATAGGGGAATATAAAATCCTTCTAGGATATGGTATTTCACCCGAAGAGACCTATGAGAAAATATATGCATATTTCGCAAAGGATTTTATAGGAAAAGACAACAAGGATGATTTCTGGCTGGGAATCGCCTTATACCAGTGGAAGAATGGAATCCTGATTGACGAGGTCAAGGAAAATGCCCTTCGCTGCATTGATGATGAGCAATATCTGGAAAGATGGAAGGACAGTGGGGAAAAGGTATATCAGAAGCGTAAAAAAGTGTTGGAAGAATTTAAGGATAAACTGCTCCATGAAGTGAATCCAAGGAAGAAGAAATTCCCAAAGTGCCCTGCATACTACAGGGAAAAAACGGACTGGGAAATAGGGGATTTGATTGCGTACAAGATAACAGAAAAGCCATATGAAGGTGGGTATAATAATGATATTGCAAACAAGGTTTCCATTACAGAGCATAAGCTATTCAACAAATATTTTTTGTTAAGGGTCATTGATATTGAAAAAAGACCTGTCTCCCAGATATGCCCTGACCTGGATTATACTTCAGAAGCACGTGTAATGCTATATGATTGGTATGGGGATAAAGTTCCGTCTCCTCAACTTGTCAAGGAGTTGGATTTCATTCCGTTTGTTGGAGGGGTGGAGGAAGAGGTTTTGGATGAATTTGGAAAGTTTTTGGAAACTCCTTTTTATGTTCAGAAATTAGGAAGTGCGGTAATGCTGTCTAAAGAGCCAGGGGGAGTAGCAGTATGTGAAACAACAGTTTTAGATAATGATTCCAAATTTATTGATGCACTGCCTCAATTATGGCTAGAGCATCCATTTTATTACAGACGCAGTCCTTCACAGCTTAATTATATATTGGCACAGACGTATACGGAATTTGATTATAAAAAAGAATTTTGTTTTTTTACAGACAGACAATAGAATTAAAAGTTTAACATGGCTTATTGTCAGAATCACGATCCTATTATTTAAGAATTTCCTCGAGGAAGAAGAAAATGCAATCAGAGAAGATATGGGTGCATGGTGGCAATAAAAATTTAAAGAAAGGAAAAGCATATAAATATACATGCAGGAAAAGAAAATGGGAACATGGGACACAGGAATATATCAGAATGATGTAAGCGCAGATGTAAGGGATGATTATATCGCAAAGTTGAAGGCAGGAAAAAACGATGAAGAAGCCCTGCAGGAGATTTTAAGCGAGTATGAAGGAGAAAGTGAAGATGATGACGATAAGTATGATTTTTATCTTGCATTAGCGGATACGTTATGGAAAAAGGGGAGGCTGACAGAAGAAATAAAAAGCAAGGCACTTGAAATCCTTGAAGAAGATAAAGTTTCTGAGAGATGGGAGGGTGAGAAAATCAGAAAGGAGAGGATTAAGGTTCTTGATAAGTTAAAGGAAAAGCTGTTAAGTCCAATGCCAGAGAGAAAAAAAGTGCCAGTCCATAAACCTTATAAATTAGGTTGGGAAGAGGGAGAGGTATATTGCTTCCAAATCACGGGGCATATTGAGCGCTATGTGAAGGGATATGAAGAATATATTGGTTGGTATGCCATGATTTATGTAGATAAGATATACACAGAGGATTGGCAGGTAAAGGGAATTCAGGATGAAATAGCTGACCTGTTTTTCTATTTAAGAAAAGAGAAGCCAAATGTTCCAGATGATATTTATAAATCAAAAAGTATATGTTTTTCAACAGGAAAAAAAATGAACCAATATAAAGTTTATTTATGTGAGTCATCCAGAAGAAATCGTCCTAAGGATTTGTCTCTTCTGGGAAAAGTATTTGATTTTTCATATCCTCCAAACTGTAGTAGTGTACCGATGTTTTTCACTTGGGGACATTATTTATATGAGAGAGATATTTTAAAGGGGTATGTAAAAGAAGTGAAATATGAAGCTAAAAATAAATAGAATATTAATCTTTTGTTATCACTTGTATGGTTTTTTAATAGGAACTAATA
>CAMWWJ010000295.1 GCA_947177925.1 uncultured Lachnospiraceae bacterium | reverse complement strand
CGGTACTAATGCACCAAAATACGGTGCATAAGGACCGGCGCCTTCATCAAGGCCCTCAAGACTTCTCTATAAGCCGGCAGCTCCTACTGGTTATCGAAAGGCTGTCATGAAAAAAATTTATCAAAGAATAGAGCATCTTTACGCCTTTTTCAAATATCTTCCTGTCAGATAGAAAGCCGGAAATGCCTTTATTTTTCTAAGGGTAGGGCCTGAGAAGAAACAGCAAATCCATCCCCCTCGCCCTGTCTCTTTTGCGTCCTCCCAACCAATCCCCCCTCTCCAAAAACACCATTTCACCCACAGTAAAACTCCGCACAAACAATCGCTCCTCCCCTCAAACTATTGGAAAGGCTCAAACCTCCCCCATGCTTTTCACAAAGATTCCTGCAAATACAAAGCCCCAGCCCGAAATGCTCTCCTTCCTCTGAATCTCCTGTATAATAAGGCTTCACCGCCATGCTCATCTCCTGTGCTGAAAATCCCTTTCCGTCGTCCTTTACATAAATCCTGAGAAATGTTTCTTCTCTTTCTAGACTGATTTCTACTTTGTTTCGACAAAAGCGCAAGGCATTTCCTAAAAGATTTTCCACTGTTTCCAACAGAAAGCGGCTGTCCACATAAAGAAGCTCCTCTTCTTTTTCCTTTTCCATGTGGTTAACACATGTTAACTCTATGACTTTCTCACTGGCTTTTCCAAGCCCTTTTATGATTTCTTCCAATTGATTTTTCACAGCATGAAGGGTCTGTTTTTTCTTCTCCACCTTCATTTCTTCAAAGCTGTGGATTTCCTTCATAGTTCCTGAAAAGGCCTCCATACGGAGTACCTGCTTATAAAGAAGATCCAGGTTTTCATACAATTTTTTCTCCGACATCCTGCCGCTTGGATAGAACTGGGTAATCATTTCGATATAGCCCTTCATAACCGTAAGGGGGGTGCGCAGGTCATGGGCAAATGCGGCATTAAGCTGTCTTTGATCCTCCATGATATCCCAGTTTTTCTGCCTGCTTTCCGCAAGCTGCTTTCTAAGTCCGTCAAAGGTCCGGCAGATTTCCCCCATTTCATCTTCACTTTTGTATTCGCAGCAAAAGCTTAAATCCTCTTTGGCAATCGCTTCTGCCTCTATGTGCAAAAGCCTGAGGGGCTCCTCTAATTTTCTTTTATAATATAATCTGGAAACAACTAATATGGCAATCACGGAATAAATCGAAATACAAAGATATTGTAAGATGCTGAATATCTCATATGCATGATAGGTATTTAAATCTAAACTATTTTCATCCACGGTAACCACTTGGAAGAAATTCCCGTTATAACGCATGACAATTCCCGGCCGTTCTCCCTGCATGGAAAAAAGATTCAGCCATCCCTCACAAAAGAACATCGTAAGCAGGGAACAGATGATCACCATTGCCACCGCAAGAACAATATACCATCTTAAGGAAGCCTTTAAACTGCTGTTTTCTATCTTCTTCTCCCAGTTCATAAAAAGCTCATCTAAGTAATCCATCGATACCCTACTCCCCATACCGTTTCAATCAATTCCTTATCACTATGCTCAGAAAGCTTTTTCCGTATACGCCGTACATGCTCGGTAATGATGGCGCTGTCTCCATCTTTGTCAAAGCCCCACAGCTTTTCATAAATAGCTTCCTTTCCAAATACGATTCCCGCATTGGTGCTAAGTATTTCCACAATGTCAAATTCCGTCTTAGTCAGAGGAATTTCCTCTTCTAAAAAACACAGCCTCCTTGCCGAATAGGATATGGAAAAATCCCCGAAAAGCCGGAAAACCTCTTTCTCGTTCTTTCTCTGCTCCCTTCTTAAATGGGCGCGTATCCTTGCATCCAGCTCCGCCATGGAAAAGGGCTTCATAATATAATCGTCTCCCCCAAGCATAAGCCCGCAGATCCGGTCCCGCTCCTCGATTTTTGCAGTCAAAAACAATATAGGGCCGGAAAAAAAAGGCCTGATTTTCTTACAGACCTCTAATCCATCCATTTGGGGCATATTGATATCAAGCAGAATCAAATCCGGATTCTCCTGCGCTCTTTTCACTGCCTCTATACCATTTTCCGCCTCCATGATAACATATCCCTGCATTTCAAAATACTCCCGCAAAAGCCTGCGGATATCTTTTTCGTCATCTACAATCAATAATTTCTGCTGCATAGTATCCGTCCTCCATGAAATGTTCCTGCTGTGACCTATGCTTATATTATCATGTATTTCTCTATAAATTCCCTACAGTCAACACCCCCGCCGAAAAAGCTCTGCAGTAAATTCGCTCTCATCCCCTGGCTCGTCCGCTCCTCCTCCGTCCTTCAAAAAAGCAGGCTGAACTGTTATGTTAGAAATTCCCGTAAATAAATTCACTGGCATCATATCCCGGTCCGTAAATCCCAAAGATCAAAACGGAAAAAATGCCTGCAAAAATAATGATCCACCGAAATACAAGGGACTGCCTGGAAAGCTCCTTTCTAATATTCATCTTCCTCTGCAGCATGCTTACTGTCCACATGACAAAAATGCCAAAGAACATCAGCCTGCTTTCCTTTGGATTCAACCCAAGTCCATATAATTCATCATTAAATAAAATCCATGGATTATACACTGTTACCATATTTTTCAGCATTACAAGCGCCATCTTCACACTGTCTGCCCTAAAAAAGATCCATGCCACCATTACCAGCAGGAATGTGGTAACCTGCTTGTAGAGCCGATGGGAAAAGGTTTCCCTGTCAATCCGAAACACTTTTACGAACCAGTTCCTTACAGGCATGAGAAGATCTCCAGCCACCTGATAAAAGCCATGCAAAAGCCCCCATACAATGTAATGGGAACCAATGCCGTGCCAGAGTCCGCTTACAAGAAAGGTAACTATGATATTCACGTACTTGCGCAGGGTTCCTTTCCGGTTTCCTCCCAGGGGGATGTAAATGTAATCCCTTAACCAACTGCTTAAGGAGATATGCCATCTGCGCCAGAAATCTTTTATGGACGTACTAAAATAAGGATGGTTAAAGTTGTCAGAAAGCTGAATTCCAAACACTTCAGCCGCACCCATTGCAATGCACACACAGCCTGCAAAATCCGCATATAGCTGAATGCTGTACAGCACTCCCGCAAACAATACGAAAAGCCCCTGATAGGTTTCATATTCACCAAATACACGGTTTACTACAATAGCGGCCGCATCCGCCACTACCATCTTCTGGAAGAAGCCCCAGATCATAAGCTGTAAGCCAAAGGTAACCTTCTCATAATCAAATTTGTGCCCTTCATACAACTGAGGGACAAGTTGCTCATATCTGGGAATGGGCCCCTGCAGGATCTGTGGAAAAAAGCTGACGAATAATGCATACTTAAAGGGATTTTTTTCTGGTTCCGCCTTTCCCCTGTACACATCCACCATATAGGCGATAATCTGTAACGTATAAAAGGAAATGCCCATGGGAATCAGAAACCCAAACCGGTCAATCTGAAGCCTGTTTGCCAGCACTGCACCAGAGGAGGCAATCTTTAGAAACAGAAGCAGCCCGGTATTTAAGAAAATCACAAGAACAAGGCCTGCCTTTCCCGTCTTTGTCCCTGCCAGACTCTTTCCGTTTTTTCTTCCTTTTACCAGATAGCCGTAAAGCCAGGAGGTTCCAATGCTGAACAAAATGAATATGGTCAGCTTTCCCGCATTGACCACATAAAAAAACATACCCAGAAAGAGCAGCCATATCCACTGCCCTTTTCTTGGTATGATATAATAAAGCACTGCTCCTATAAGTAAAAATAACAAAAAGTAAACGGATGTAAAGCTGATGCCCTGAAGCATTCCATCCACTGCCAATTTAAAAACCGCCGCAATACCCTCTATAAAATCCATGATTCAAAATTCCTTCTCACTGTGATTTACATTGTGAGACATTTACATCTGATCCATTGTTTTACGGATTTCCTTAATGAAATTCTCACTATTTAATAC
>CAMWWJ010000294.1 GCA_947177925.1 uncultured Lachnospiraceae bacterium | reverse complement strand
ATTGGGAGTTGCGTGTGCTGCATATGCCACGGTTATTTCACAGGGAATTTCAGTTGTATTATGTTTTATTTACTGTATTAAAAAATGTCCCGAGCTGATTTTCGGCACAAAAGAGCTGGTCTTTGACAAGATACTGCTTTTTGAACTGATGAATACAGGTCTTGCCATGGGACTTATGGAGGCTATCGTTTATGTAGGTTCCGTAATTATGCAGGGTGCAGTAAATGCATTCGGAACTGCCACGATTGCCGCCCATACATCGGCAAGAAAGATAGACGATGTATTCACGTTGCCTCTTGGTACGATTGCAATGGCAACATCAACCTTTGCAAGTCAGAATTACGGTGCCCAAAAGATCGACAGGGTAAAAAAAGGAATACGCTACGGTATGCTCATCTCATTTGCATGGAGTGCGTTTGCACTGATTATTGTGCTGCTGTTCCACCGTCTGATGATTCAAGGACTGACAGGTACAGTTGATACCGAGGTAATCAATACGGCTTCAAAATATATGTGCTGGAATGTTCCTTTCTTATTTGTACTCAGTATTCTTCTTGTACTCCGCAACGGACTGCAGGGTGTCGGAAGAAAGATTGTGCCTATCTGCGGAAGCATAGTGGAATTAGTGCTGAAGATTGCTGCCGCTGCTGTACTTGCTCCCACGCTTGGCTACTTTGGGATATGCATTTGTGAACCGCTGATATGGATACTCAGTTCTGTGCTGGTAGTCTGGGATTACAGAATTTTTATCAGACAGAGCAAATTCAAATATAAAAATGAAAGTATCAGTGCCAAATGACAGCAGGCACATCTGTGCAGTGATTACAGCTTTGCAATTAAATTTCTACCATATTATACATGATAGCCAATAAAATGACAACGCCTTGTATATAGGCGCTGTCATTTTATTGGCTAATTGTCAATTATATGCTATACTATTATAACATCGATCTTTTAGGAGGGTGGATATTGAACTATAATTTGATGTCTCAAATTTGTTTGTGCAAAAAAATACAAGCGCAATTCGTTTTTATCAACGTCATGGCTTTTCATTGACACTCAAACGGCAGTTGGAAGAAGGAACGGCAGAGTATATTGTGAAAATGGAACGATAACTTAGGATTTGCGGAGGTAATCCAATGATATCTTTGAGATTAATGGAAGATACAATGGAAGATTATACGGCAATGCATAATTGGTTTTTAGAACCTGAACTTCAAGAGTGGGTATGGTGCGATGAGAAAGGTGAGCCACCCGTTCCGCTGGAGCGAATTATTGAGAAGTACGGTGCCAGAGTTAAGAATCCAACAGATGTATTTCCATATTTCATTTTAAGAGATGGAGAAGCAATTGGTTTTGTTCAATATTACATACAAGATAAAACGACAATCGGACTCGATATGTGGATTGGAGTTTTAAAAGAAAGAAATAATGGTTATGGCACTGAAGCGTTAAAGCAGATGGTGCAGTTGATACATCAAAAATATCCGTATGTGAAAGAGGTTTTTATCAATCCCGATCCAGAGAATAAACGTGCTATAAAATGTTATCAGAAAGCAGGATTTAATCATTGTGGCGAAATGATGGATGACGGAGATTTATCTTTATTATTAAAAATATATTTTGATGGTTAATCAGAAGATAGAAGTATACAAATTTGAATTTGAAAGGCGCACATCCATGTATAAATGTAGATTAACATATGACGAATGGAAATGTATAACTTCAAAAAATAGAATTGGAAAACAGGTGGATATACCACAAATTAAGGGTTATATTGGACTATTGACTATAAATACTGTTTTGGAAAAACAAATATGGAAATACAACAATAAAGATGTGGTTGTATGCGATAACGGCTATCATTGGTTAACGATTATGCCGTGTGATGAGTTTTACTGTATTACAGTAATGATGGACAATAACTATGAAATGAAAGTTTGTTATATAGATATGAATGATACACAAGGATACGATGATGATAATGTCCCATATTTTTATGATTTATATTTGGATTTGGTAGTTTATCCAAATGGAGATATTATTACAGATGATATGGATGAGTTACAGGAAGCTTTGGAAACAGGTGAAATTACTGATTTACAATATAATAAGGCAATCACAGCTTCTCAAAAGTTACAATATGGATTATTATCAGACATTGGAAAATTTAAGAATTATATGAAAGAAATGCTTAGTATTTTAGAGAGTTAATAAAATCCCGGTTTTGTCAGTAAGTTTAATGCTTTGAACCCCCGGGATTTGATGGAGGAAATACATGGAAAAAATTCTTGTAATGGACGAACATAATTATGATGACAATTTAGAAGAAATATATAGAATATCCGTAAGAGGAATTATCTTTGTTGCCGGTAAATTATTGATGATTGAAAGTTCCTTTGGAGAGGTTAAATTACCGGGCGGAGGTATGGATCCGGGGGAGAATGAATATCAGGCTTTAGTGCGGGAGGTAAAAGAGGAGACCGGGTATGATGTGATTCCTGAATCCATAAAACCATTCGGAGAAATAGAGGAGAAGAGGTTAGCCGTTTATGAGCCGATGATTTGGCATCAAATCAATCGTCTGTATTTTTGTGATGTTTATTCGGAACAAGGGGAGTGCGAATATTCTGAGAATGAAAAAGAGGAAGGGTTTCATCAGGTGTTTTATACGATAGAAGAGGCATTGGAAAAAAACGAGAGAATGTTGGAAAAAGAAGGGCTGCAGGCATGGAACCAGCGCGAATATAAGACATTACTGCTTATAAGGGACTATTTGGAGAAGTAGCAGAACAAGCTAAATAAGAATTTGGAGATGAGGATGATGAACAATAGGAGAAAAACAGTAGGAGTAGTTATATTGATTCTGGTAATGACATTTATGGAAATGTCCGCCTTACCAACAGCTTTATTTTGCAATATAAAGATTAAGGATATCAATCCGATTTACATTACTTTGATGTTGAATTTCATAATAGCTTTTGCAATTTGTTGGTTGTGTAAAAAGATTTTTATGAAAGATTGGTGGTTCGGCCTGCAGACTAAAGGAATGTTAACTGGTTTGAGAAAATATGGGTTACCTGCGGTAATTGCGACTATCATAGTAACAACTGCTTTCTGTATCGGATTGACACCATTTGATAATAAACCAACGATATGGAGGGTCGTTGTCGAAGGAATCGTGTATTACATTGGCGTTGGTATTATGGAAGAACTGTATTTAAGAGGTTTATTACAGAATATTATTGAAAAGTGGTTTGGAGAAAGAAAAAACGCATCGCTGTATGCAATTTTAATTGCTTCTGTGCTATTTGGATTAGGACATATTTTTGGAGCACTTGGACAACCTATTACAACAGTTATATGTAAAACTGTTTGGGCAACTGCACTTGGTATTTACTTTGGAGCAGTCTATGTCAAAACCAAAAATCTGTGGGTTCCAATCATATTACATTTAATTGTAAATTTGTGCGGTATTCCATTTTGTTTTTCGACAAGTAATCAATATCCTTCAATAGCATTGGCTGCCTGCCTTGCGTCCTATATTTTACTTGGAATTTATGGTGTATATATTGTAAGAGAAAAATTATAATTGATGGAGGTAAATAAAATGGCTAAGAATGAAAGATTTGAGAAGGTTTATTCACAAGGAACAATGAATATCATGGAAATTTGGGTAGATAAAGAGACTGGTGTGAATTATGTGTTTCATGCAGGTGGATATGCAGGGGGAATGACACCGTTGTTGGATAGAGATGGAAAACCGATTATTTCTCTGATTGTGAATAGATAAAAACCGGTTTGTTAAATTGAAAACCGGATTTTAGAGGAGTATTTATGAAGACAAATTTAATCATAGTAGAAGGCCTTCCGGGCAGCGGAAAGAGTACAACAGCGGCGATGATTGCTGCCGAACTGAATAATAAAGGGAAAAAGGTCGTTTGTGTTGACGAAGGAGTTCAGGCACACCCAGCTGATTATGCCGATTATGATTTTCATGATTT
>CAMWWJ010000293.1 GCA_947177925.1 uncultured Lachnospiraceae bacterium | reverse complement strand
GTGTAAAATATGTGTTATACTGTCACGAGTAACAGACTTTAGAAAGAAAGGTGTTTCCAAATGAGTTTTATATCATATTTAGTAAATGGAATCAGTCTCGGCAGTGTATATGCCATCATTGCCCTTGGCTATACAATGGTTTATGGAATTGCAAAGATGTTAAACTTTGCCCATGGAGACGTTATTATGATAGGAGGATATGTGGCGTTTTTTACCGTAAGCGGCATGGGGCTGCCTCCTATACTGGCTGTATTGGTTTCCATGGTGGTTTGTACGGTGCTTGGCGTAGTCATAGAAAAAATTGCTTATAAGCCTCTTCGTATGGCTTCACCTCTGGCGGTATTGATTACTGCAATCGGTGTAAGTTATCTGCTTCAGAATGTGGCGCTTTTATTGTTTGGTGCTGCTCCTAAGGCATTTACTTCCATGGTCAGTGTTCCCGCAATCGTATTGGCGGATGGTGCCCTTACCATTTCCGGAGAAACGATTGTTACTATTTTAACCTGTATTGTAATCATGGTTGCCCTGACCCTGTTTATCAATAAATCCAAGGCAGGAAGGGCCATGCTGGCAGTGTCGGAGGATAAAGGCGCAGCACAGCTTATGGGAATTAACGTAAACGGCACGATTGCCCTGACCTTTGCAATCGGTTCAGCTTTGGCGGCAGTTGCAGGAGTGCTTCTTTGTTCCGCATATCCTACGTTGACTCCATATACAGGATCTATGCCCGGCATTAAAGCTTTTGTGGCAGCGGTATTTGGAGGAATCGGATCTGTTCCGGGAGCCTTTATTGGAGGAATCCTGCTTGGTATTATTGAAAATTTAAGCAAAGCATATATTTCATCTCAAATGGCGGATGCCATTGTATTTGGTGTTTTGATTGTAGTGCTTTTGGTAAGACCAACAGGAATTCTTGGTAAGAATATCAGGGAGAAGGTGTAGGAATGAAAAATAGACTGAGTAAACAGACAAAGAATAATCTCATTACATACGGCATTGTCGTAGCTGCATTTATTCTTGTGCAGATCATGTTAAGTATGGGAAAGATGTCAAGCCTTATGCAGGGGCTGCTGGTTCCTTTGTGCACGTATGTGATTTTAGCTGTTTCTTTAAATCTTACGGTAGGTATTTTAGGTGAGCTGAGTCTGGGCCATGCAGGATTTATGTGTGTGGGGGCTTTTGCCAGCGCTTTGTTCAGCAAATGCACACAGGCATCTATTCCAAACAGCGGCTTCCGATTTTTCCTTGCCATTTTGGTAGGTGCAGCAGCAGCAGCAGTATTTGGCATTCTAATCGGCATTCCGGTGCTTCGGTTAAAAGGAGATTATCTTGCCATTGTAACACTGGCATTTGGGGAGATTATTAAAAACCTTGTGAATGTGATATATTTGGGAAGAGACAGCAGTGGTTTTCATTTTTCCATGAAGGATACTATGTCACTGAATATGGAACCGGATGGGGAAATCCTTATAAAAGGTGCCCAGGGCATTACGGGAACTCCAAATGACTCCAGCTTTGTAATCGGCATTGTGCTTGTTCTTATTACAATATTTATTATTACGAACCTGATTAATTCCAGAACGGGCCGGGCAGTTATGGCAATCCGCGATAACCGGATTGCAGCGGAATCCTTAGGGATCAATATTACCCAATATAAGCTTCTGGCATTTTCCGTTTCCGCTTCCTTAGCAGGAGTGGCAGGTGTGCTTTATGCCCACAATCTGTCCACATTGACGGCTCTTCCTAAAAACTTTGGCTATAATATGTCCATTATGATTCTGGTGTTTGTGGTGCTTGGCGGTATTGGAAGCATTAGAGGTTCCGTCATTGCGGCTGTAATCTTAACCCTGCTTCCGGAGCTGCTTAGAGGCTTGAATGATTACCGTATGCTTATTTATGCAGTGGTTCTGATTGTCATGATGTTATTTAACTGGAGCCCAAAAGCAAGAGCGCTTCGGGAGGCGATTGCAGGAAAATTCCGCAGACAGAAAAAGTCTCAGGAGGAGGTTTAAGAAATGGCACTTTTAGAAGTAAAGAACTTAGGTATTTCCTTCGGAGGACTGCGCGCAGTCAATAATTTTAACATAGAAATAGAAAAAGGACAGCTTTATGGTCTGATTGGACCAAACGGTGCGGGAAAGACAACGGTATTTAATCTTCTTACCGGAGTGTATAAGCCCGATGAAGGCTCTGTTTTTCTGGACGGGGAAAACATTACCGGAAAGAATAATATTGAAATCAACAAGGCAGGAATTGCAAGGACGTTCCAGAATATCCGTTTGTTTAAGGATATGAGCGTGCGTGATAATGTAAAGGCAGGGCTTCACAATCAATACCATTATTCCACCATTGAGGGCATATTAAGGCTGCCAAGATACTTTAAGGTGGAAAAAGAAATGAATGAAAAAGCCATGGAACTTTTAAAGGTATTTTCACTGGAAGAAGAAGCGGAGTTACTTGCGGCAAACCTGCCTTACGGAAAGCAGAGAAAGCTGGAAATCGCAAGAGCATTGGCAACGAATCCAAAGCTGCTTCTTTTGGATGAGCCTGCTGCAGGAATGAATCCAAATGAAACGAAGGAGCTTATGGACACAATCAGCTTTGTAAGAAAGCATTTTGATATGACCATTCTTTTAATAGAACATGACATGAAGCTTGTATCCGGTATTTGTGAAGAGCTTACCGTTTTAAATTTCGGAGAAGTGCTTGCAGAAGGAAAGACCAGTGAAGTACTGAATAACAAGGCAGTCATTACTGCATATTTGGGCGAATAGGAGGCGGGCTGTTATGGCAATGTTGGAAATAAAGGATTTACAGGTTCATTATGGAATGATACAGGCCATCAAGGGCATTGATTTTGAAGTAAAGAAAGGAGAGGTAGTGGCTCTCATCGGAGCAAATGGTGCGGGAAAGACGACCATACTCCATACCGTTTCCGGACTTTTGCAGGCCAGTGGCGGCAGCGTCAGCTTTGAGGGAAAGGATATTACCAAAATGCCCGGCCATAAAATTGTTGCACTGGGCATGGCCCATGTGCCGGAGGGACGACGGGTATTTGCCCAGCTCAGCGTATATGAAAACCTCCTTATGGGAGCATATACAAGAAAAGATAAGCAGGAAATACGGGAATCACTGGATATGGTATATTCCAGGTTTCCAAGATTAGAGGAAAGAAAGACCCAGCCGGCAGGTACTTTAAGCGGCGGTGAACAGCAGATGCTTGCCATGGGACGGGCGCTTATGAGCCATCCTTCCATTATTTTAATGGATGAGCCTTCTATGGGGCTTTCTCCCATATTTGTAAATGAAATATTTGATATCATAAAGGAAGTCAGCGCAGCGGGAACCACTGTTTTACTTGTTGAACAAAATGCAAAAAAGGCTCTTGATATTGCAGACAGGGCCTATGTGCTTGAAACGGGGAAAATCGTGCTTTCCGGAAAAGCAGATGAGCTGAAAAACGACGATGCTGTGAAAAAGGCATATTTAGGTGAATAGACAGGGGGATTTCCATGGAAAATTATGTGATTACAATTGCGAGACATTACGGAAGCGGCGGAAAGACCATCGGACAACAGCTGGCAAGGGAGCTTGGAATTAACTGTTATGACAGAGAAATCATTCGGATGGCTTCAGATGAAAGCGGGATTTCGGAAGGGCTTTTTGGAGAAGCGGATGAAAGATTGAAAAACAGCCCTTTAAGGCGGATTATCAAAAATGTCTATGAGGGGCAGTTGATTCCTCCGGACAGCGATGATTTTTCTTCCAACGATAATTTGTTCAATTATCAGGCAAAGGTTATCAGGGAACTGGCAGATACAGAGTCCTGCGTCATTATCGGAAGATGTGCCGACTTTGTATTAAAAGACTATAAGTATGTGATTTCCGTATTCGTCCATGCAGATAAGGAATTCAGCATGGAAAAGGCAAAAGAGAGAATAGGGCTGCCTGATAAGGAAGTGGAAAAATACATTGCAAAGACCGATAAGCATAGAGCGGAATATTATAAATATTATACAGGCC
>CAMWWJ010000292.1 GCA_947177925.1 uncultured Lachnospiraceae bacterium | reverse complement strand
AGGTAAGTTCTTTATTAGTAAGGATCCCTTCTCGTTGCCTACCGGAGATACATTTGTTGGCATTGAGAACTATATTACAGGTTTAACAAAAACCGGATTTTTAAGTGCAATTGGATGGTCCTTCTTTATTACCATTATTTCAGTAGCACTGATTGTATTATTTACATCCATGGCAGCTTATTATATTACGAGAGTGCAGTCAAAGATTTCCAATGCATTGTATTTTATGTTTGCATTTTCCATGTTGGTACCGTTCCAGATGGTAATGTTTACAATGTCAAGTCTGGCTGATAAATTGAAATTGAACAACCCGATTGGTATGTGTTTCTTGTATTTAGGATTTGGTGCCGGTCTGGCGGTGTTTATGTTCAGTGGTTTTGTAAAATCCATTCCGCTTGAAATTGAAGAAGCATCCATGATTGACGGATGTAATCCTCTTCAAAATTATTTCGGCATCGTATTTCCGATTTTAAAGCCAACCACAATTACTGTTGCGATTCTGCAGGCAATGTGGGTATGGAATGATTACTTATTACCTTATCTGGTAATCGGTTTGTCTACAAATTATAAAACAATACCTGTAGTAGTTCAGATGCTGGTAGGATCTAATGGTAACAAGGATATGGGTGCAATGATGGCTATGTTGGTGCTGGCTATTGTTCCTATCGTTATTTTCTATCTTACCTGCCAGAAATATATCATCGAAGGCGTTGTTGCCGGAGCTGTTAAGGGTTAATGGAGGAAAACATGAGAAAGAGCGGTGTTTTATTACCAATTTCCAGTATTCCGTCAAAATACGGAATCGGCACCTTCGGTGCAAAGGCATATGAGTTTGTTGATTTATTAGAAAAAGGCGGGCAGAGTTATTGGCAGATTCTGCCCTTGGGACCGACTGGGTATGGGGATTCTCCATACCAGTCTTTCTCTACATTTGCGGGCAATCCTTATTACATTGATTTGGAAGAATTGATCGAAGAGGGCTTGCTGACCCAAAAAGAATGTGATAAATATGATTTTGGTGACAATGAAGCTTATGTAGATTATGAAAAAATCTATAATGCCAGATTTGAAGTTTTAAGAAAGGCATTTTCCAGATTTGACTTAAGCAATACTCTTTATAATAAGTTTGTAAAGGAAAACAGCTATTGGCTGGAGGATTATGCTTTATTTATGGCAGTCAAAAATTCTTTTGACGGTGCCGGCTACAATGAGTGGGATGAAGATATAAAGACACGTCAGGAGCATGCATTAAGATACTATAGGGAACAGTATAAGGATGAGGTGGATTTTTATAAATTCCAACAGTACTATTTTATAAAGCAATGGACTGCGTTGAAAGAATATGCCAATGAAAAGGGAATTGAAATTATTGGAGATATTCCTATCTATGTGGCATTTGATAGTTCCGATACATGGGCAAATCCCCAGTTATTCCAGTTTGATGAGACTCTTACGCCAATTGCGGTAGCAGGCTGCCCGCCGGATGCTTTTTCAGAAACAGGACAGTTATGGGGCAACCCCTTATATAAATGGTCCTATCATAAGGAAACCGGTTATGAATGGTGGGTAAAGCGCATGGCTTACTGCTATCAGTTATATGATGTAGTACGCATTGACCACTTTAGAGGCTTTGATGAGTATTATGCTATTCCTTATGGAGATGAGACAGCAGAGTTTGGTAAATGGGAAAAAGGGCCGGGCTATGATTTGTTTAAAGTAATTAAAGAAAAGCTGGGAGAAAAGGATGTAATTGCAGAGGATTTAGGATTCCTGACGGAAACAGTTATTAAGCTGGTAAAGAAGACCGGATATCCGGGAATGAAAATTATGCAGTTTGCCTTTGATTCCAAGGAAGAAAGCGATTATTTACCACATAATTATGATAAGAACTGCATTGTATATACTGGAACCCATGATAATGATACGATTATGGGCTGGTGGTCAACCTTCGCAAAGAATGATAAAGCTTTTGCCAAAAAATATCTGAATATTCGTTCCAATAAGGATATATATAAGGCATTTATAAGAGCATGTATGGCAAGTGTGGCTGATACCGCGATTATCCCTATGCAGGACTATTTAGGATTAGGATCTGAAGCCAGGATTAATATCCCGTCTACTTTAGGTAACAATTGGAAGTGGCGGCTGTTAGATGGACAGTTCACAGAAGAGCTGGCAGAAGAAATGTATGATATGACAAAGCTTTATTATCGTTTGTAAAAATTGAATGGACGGCAGGGAAGACATTTATGGAGCAGGTAACGATTAAGGACATTGCAAGAATATGCGGTGTAGGCGTTAGTACAGTATCCCGTGCTATAAATAATCATCCTGACATTAATCCAGAAACGAAGAGTATGATTAACAGAGTCATTAGGGAGCAGGGATATGTGCCTAATAACAGTGCGAGAAATTTAAAGCGCACGGAAGCCAAGACGATAGCCGTTTTGGTGAAGGGAATGAACAATCCTTTTTTTACAAGCATGGTAAAATCCATTGAAAAGGAAATTAAGAAAAAAAAGTATGCAATGGTGCTGCATCATGTAGAACATGATGAAGATGAAATAGATGTGGCATTAGAGCTTGTAAAGGAAAAACGGTTAAAAGGGATTATATTTCTGGGCGGATATTTTAAGCATTCCTCAGAAAAGCTGGGATATCTGAATGTGCCCTTTATTCTAAGTACAGCAGGAGGCTCTGCAGAAACGACCAGTAAAGCCATGTATTCTACCATATCAGTAGATGACAGGAAGGAAAGCTATCGAATCGTTGATTATCTGATACGATCCGGTCACAAGAAGATTGCGATGATTTCGGCCTCCATAGAGGATGAAAGTATTGGAAAGCTGCGCTTGGAAGGATATAAAAATGCATTGGAAGAGCATGGAATTTCCTTTAGGCAGGAATTGATCAGACCTATGGATCAGGACTTGGAGCTTTATAGTATGGAAAATGGCTATCAGGCTACAAAGCAATTGCTGGCTTCCGGAGAAGAGTTTACAGCACTTTATGCTATTTCTGATATGATGGCAGTGGGAGCCTTAAGAGCTATCCATGAAGCCGGAAAAAAAGTGCCTGAGGATTATTCGGTGGTTGGTTATGATGGGATTGATATTGGAAAATATAGTATTCCTACTATTACAACCGTGAATCAGCCGATAGAGGAAATGGCAAAGGAAACTATTGGATTGTTATTTGATATCATAGCAGGAAAAAAGCAGCATCAGCATAGAGTTTTTTCAGGCGAGGTTGTAGTTCGTGAATCCACGAAAAGCATAGAAAAGTGAGAGGCGCATATGCGCCTCTCCTTTTTCTATGTGATTTCATGAAAAACAGTTTCCATAATACAGCTTTACTAAATCATATTTGAATTATGGTAGGCGGGATCATCCGTGACCTCTTTGTCAAACCAGTCCGGGGGTAAATAGGAAAGTGCCGCTTCTTCATTAGGAAATTCCACTTCTGCCATAATAAGGGGAGCATGTATACCCTCGAAAATGTCCAATTCAATCGTAAGACCATTTTTTTCCGGTAGATAATGCCTGGTTTTCATTATAATATTTCCGTCAGCCTTCTCCTTTAAATGCATATATGCTTCCCTTGTCAGGGGAAGATTATATTCCTCACGCACCATAAGCCCGTTCCCTTTATAAGTAAGAAAGTATTCCTCCCCTTCCTGTCGGATACGAATAACCGGAGCAGTGCATAAATAAGCCTGTTCCAAATGCTTTTTGGGGTAGGTCTCCAGTTGGGCGGGAAGTGATTTGATTAAAAATTTGCGTTCTATTTCCATGAAAGGGTCTCCTGTTTGCTTTTTGTTGTTATAAGTATACCATATTTTGGGGGAAAAATACTAGTTGAGGATTTTTGGGGAGGGAGAAGGTATGGCAGGGGGACGCGGAAGAGGGAGGAGGGCGGATTTGCTGCTGTGTTTTTCCTGGCGCTTTTACTCAACAGCCTGGGAAGGTTGTTAGAACCGGCCGGGTCGGCATATAGCGCCGTCCATGGCGCAATATGCCTAAAATGTGTGCC
>CAMWWJ010000291.1 GCA_947177925.1 uncultured Lachnospiraceae bacterium | reverse complement strand
AATTACCATCACCTAAAATGATTACAAAAGGAGAACCAACATGACAAATAAAGGAAAATATTATATAACAACAGCCATTGCCTACACATCCGGCAAGCCCCATATCGGCAACAGCTATGAAATCGTCCTTGCCGACAGCATTGCCAGATTTAAAAGAAAGGACGGCTATGATGTATTTTTCCAGACCGGAACTGATGAACACGGACAGAAAATCGAATTAAAGGCAGCAGAAGCAGGCATTACGCCAAAGGAATACGTGGATAACGTGGCAGGCACCATAAAAGGCCTCTGGAACCTGATGGATACCTCTTATGATAAATTCATCCGTACTACCGATGATTTCCATGAAAAACAAGTTCAGAAAATATTCAAACGCCTCTATGATCAGGGCGATATCTATAAAGGAGCCTATGAAGGTCTCTACTGTACTCCCTGTGAATCCTTCTGGACGGAATCCCAGTTAGTGGACGGCAAATGTCCGGACTGTGGAAGAGAAGTGAAGCCTGCCAAGGAAGAAGCATACTTTTTCAAGATGAGCAAATATGCAGACAGATTGATTGAACATATCAACACCCATCCGGAATTTATCCAGCCTGTATCCAGAAAGAATGAAATGATGAACAACTTCCTGCTTCCGGGCTTACAGGACTTATGTGTATCCAGAACAAGCTTTAAATGGGGCATTCCCGTTGATTTTGATGACAAACATGTGGTCTATGTATGGCTGGATGCCCTGACCAATTATATTACCGGTATCGGCTATGATGCGGACGGAAACAGCACTGACCAGTACAAGAAGCTGTGGCCGGCGGATCTGCACCTGATTGGAAAGGATATCATCCGGTTCCATACCATTTACTGGCCCATTTTCTTAATGGCTCTTGGTGAGCCCCTTCCAAAACAGGTATTCGGACATCCATGGCTGTTACAGGGCGATGGAAAAATGAGCAAGTCCAAAGGAAATGTGATTTATGCAGATGATTTGGTGGATTTCTTTGGAGTGGATGCGGTTCGTTACTTTGTCCTTCATGAAATGCCTTTTGAAAATGACGGAGTGATTTCCTGGGAGCTGTTAGTAGAGCGGTTGAATTCCGATCTGGCAAACACGTTGGGAAATCTGGTAAACCGTACCATTTCCATGAGCAATAAATATTTTGACGGTATTGTATCGGACAAAGGCATAGTAGAAGAAGTAGATGCTGATTTAAAGGCAGTGGCAGCAGGCACTTATGATAAAGTGGCGGCAAAAATGGAAGAGCTTCGGGTAGCAGATGCCATTACAGAAATATTTGCATTATTTAAGCGCTGCAACAAATATATTGATGAAACCGAGCCATGGGTACTGGCAAAGGATGAATCAAAAAAGGACAGACTTGCTACCGTCTTATACAATCTGGTAGAAGGAATCTTAATGGGCGCCTCTCTGTTGGAGCCATTTATGCCTGACACAGCAAAGAAGATTGCAGAGCAGTTAAATACAAGGATAAGAGACTTTGAAGAAACAAAGACCTTTGGCCTTTATGAAAGCGGCACAAAAGTAACGGAGAAGCCGGAAATCCTTTTTGCAAGACTGGATGTAAAAGAAGTAGTGGAAAAAGCAGAAGCCATGTTTGAACAAAGAAGGAAAGAATCAGGACAGTCAGAAGAGCAGGATGCGGCAGAAGATGTAATAGATATAGAAAAGAAACCGGAAATCACCTTTGAGGACTTTGAAAAAATGCAGTTCCAGGTAGGAAAGATCATTGCCTGTGAAGAAGTGCCGAAAAGTAAAAAGCTGCTTTGCTCCAAGGTACAGATCGGCAGCGAGGTAAAACAGATCGTATCCGGCATCAAGGCATATTATACTCCGGAGGAAATGGTAGGAAAGAAAGTAATGGTATTAGTGAACTTAAAGCCTGCCAAGCTTGCGGGAGTGCTGTCGGAAGGAATGCTTTTATGCGCAGAGGATGATAAGGGGAATCTGGCGCTTCTCACACCGGAAAAAGAAATGCCGGCGGGTGCGGAAATCTGCTAAAGCTAACCGAAACAACATTGTAATGAACCGGAATAAAAAAGAAAAGGGGGCATAGCTATGATTAAAAGAGAAGAATTTACCTTTGACTCCAGAGATCAGAAGACAAAAATCCACGCAATGAAATGGCTTCCCGAAACGGAAAATGTGGTCTGTGTGGTACAGCTTATTCATGGTATGGCAGAATATATCGGACGCTATGATGAATTTGCCAGATATTTAGCCTCTCATGGAATGGTGGTTGTAGGGGAAGACCATTTAGGACATGGAGAAACAGCAAGGGAAAGCGGCATGCCCTTAGGCTATTTTTGTAATCAGGACCCGGCAACGGTAGTGGTAAGGGATGTCCATCGTCTGAAAAAGATTACTCAGGAGCAATATTTAGGCGTTCCATATATCATTATCGGCCACAGCATGGGCTCCTTCATCTTAAGGAATTACTTAATGCGTTACGGAAAGGGAATTGACGGAGCTGTGATTCTGGGAACGGGAAACCAGCCAAAAGCATTAGTAGCCCAGGCCCGGTTTTTAACCAGGGTGCTTACGGTATTCCAAGGGGAAAAGCATAAAAGCATGCTTGTGAATGCTCTTGCTTTCGGCCCATATGAAAAACGGATTCCCGATAAACGGACCACTATGGACTGGGTCAGCTCCGATCCGGATGTGGTTGACAAATATATGGAGGATTCTTTCTGCGGGTTTACCTTTACCTTAAACGGGTTTGCAACATTGTTTGAATTGATACGCAGGACCCAGGACATGAAAAGTCTGGAAGCCATACCAAAGAAATTGCCCATTTTAATTGCATCCGGTGATCAGGATCCGGTAGGGGATTATGGAGAAGGTCCTAAAAAGCTTTATGACACTTACCTGAATTTGGATTTGACCAAGGTGCAGTTGAAGTTATATAATGGGTGCAGACATGAATTGTTAAATGAGGGAATCAAAGAAGAGGTCTATAAGGATCTTCTGAACTGGATACTATCGGTTGTTTAAAAAACGAGGAGGATTGATTATGAAAAAGTGTATTCCCATGTTAGGAACTATTTGCCTGCTGATCTGCTTATTTGGCATGACAGCATTTGCAAGCGGTCAGGATGGCCAGATTGTAAACATTGATACTTCAAAGCCTTTTATTGCTTTGGGAGCGGATCTGACAGAGGAGCAGAAGGCTACTGTACTCAGTCTTATGGGTCTGTCCGTGAACGATTTGGACAATTATAACGTGGTTTATGTTACCAATGAAGAGGAACACAAATACCTGGATGCCTATGTGAGCCCTTCCGTCATAGGAACCAAATCCTTATCAAGCGTTCTTGTAACACCGGCGGAAAAAGGACATGGCGTTGTTGTTTCTACCAAAAACATTGATTATTGTACTACCGGAATGTACCGGAACGCACTTCTGACCGCAGGAGTAGAGGATGCAGAAATTTTAGTAGTAGGTCCTACGAACCTGTCAGGGACGGCAGGTCTTATCGGCGCATTGCGTGCTTATGAGGAACTGACAGGAACAGAAGTGAACGATATTGTATTGGACACGGCTTTAAATGAGCTGGTAGCTACAGGAGAAATTGCCAATAAGAGCATGAGCAATGAAGATGTGGAAGCGCTGGTAGCTTTCATTAAAGAGAAAATCGCAGCAGGAGAGCTGGAAACGGAGGAGGACATCCGGAAAGCAATTGCCGATGGTGAGGAGACTTTTGGAGTTTCGCTTGGAGACAGCGATAAGGAGCAGATTGTTCAGGTCATGCTGAAAGTGAAGCAATTGAATTTAGACCCTAATATGCTTTTGGACCAGGCAGTGGGCCTGTATGACAAATATGGGGATGACATTGTGAATCATCTGCAGGATGAGGGCTTTTTTGACTCCATAGGAAACTTTTTTCAGAATCTTGGAAAGTCCGTCACCGATTTTTTCTCCGGGCTTTTTAGTTAAAAATGAATAGTACTTGAAAAAGTGAATAAAATGTATATCATAAGAACGAAAAACTATAAAAAATAGAAAGGATTTCAATGATTATGAA
>CAMWWJ010000290.1 GCA_947177925.1 uncultured Lachnospiraceae bacterium | reverse complement strand
CAATAATTATGCCAGACAGTTGAATATTTTAAAGGAAAAGGATGCCAATTTTACCGGTGCTGATGTGCGAAACGGCATGACTGCGGTCATTTCCATCAAGCATCCGGATCCCCGCTTTGAAGGCCAGACCAAAACGAAGCTGGACAATCAGGATGCAGCAAAGGTAGTAAGCAAAGTGACCGGTGATGAGATCGTCCGGTATTTTGATCGGAATCTGGAAGAGTTAAAGAGCATTATCGGCTGTGCGGAAAAGGCTGCAAAGATTCGTAAGTCAGAGGAAAAGGCAAAGACCAACCTGCTGACCAAGCAGAAATATTCCTTTGATTCCAACGGAAAACTTGCAAACTGTGAGTCCAAGGACGCCTCCAAATGCGAAATTTTCATCGTGGAGGGAGATTCTGCGGGAGGCAGTGCCAAAACTGCAAGAAATCGTGCATATCAGGCCATTCTTCCAATCCGTGGAAAGATTTTAAATGTGGAAAAAGCAAGCATTGATAAGGTGTTGGCCAATGCAGAAATCAAAACAATGATCAATGCTTTTGGCTGCGGCTTTTCGGAAGGCTATGGCAATGATTTTGACATTACCAAGTTAAGATATGATAAAATCATCATTATGGCGGATGCGGATGTGGACGGCGCCCATATTTCCACCTTACTATTGACCTTGTTTTACCGGTTCATGCCGGAGTTGATTTCAGAAGGGCATGTATATCTCGCCATGCCTCCTTTGTATAAGGCAATGCCAAGCAAAGGAAAAGAAGAATATTTGTATGATGATAAGGCTTTGGAAAAATACAGAAAAAGACATAAAGGGCCTTTTACCCTGCAACGGTATAAAGGACTTGGAGAAATGGATGCAGAGCAGCTTTGGGAAACCACGCTGAATCCGGAAACTAGAATCTTAAAGCAGGTGGAAATCGAAGACAGCCGACTTGCTTCCCAGACGACGGAAATGCTCATGGGAACAGATGTACCGCCCAGAAAGGCATTTATTTATGAACGTGCCAATGAGGCCATTTTAGACGTATAGGAGATAGCGGGAATGGAAGAGAAAATCATTAAAACAGAATATTCCGAAGTGATGGAAAAGTCCTATATCGACTATGCCATGAGCGTGATTATCGCAAGAGCCCTTCCGGACGTGCGGGACGGCTTAAAGCCGGTGCAGAGAAGAACCCTTTACGATATGCATGAGCTTGGAATCAAATGGGATAAGCCTTACCGGAAAAGCGCCCGTATCGTAGGGGATACCATGGGTAAATACCATCCTCATGGTGACAGCTCCATTTATGAGGCGCTGGTAGTCATGAGCCAGGATTTTAAAAAAGGACTTCCCTTAGTGGATGGGCATGGTAACTTTGGCTCCATTGAAGGAGATGGTGCGGCGGCAATGCGTTATACGGAAGCAAGGCTTCAAAAGGTTACCCAGGAGGCTTTTCTTTCAGACCTTGATAAAAATGTGGTGGATTTCATTCCAAACTTTGACGAGACGGAAAAAGAGCCAAGCGTCCTTCCGGTAAAGATTCCGAACCTGCTTGTAAACGGTGCGGAAGGAATCGCAGTAGGCATGGCGACCAGCATACCGCCCCATAATCTGGCGGAAGTGATTGATGCTGCCAAGGCATACATGAAAAATCCGGACATTTCCACAAGAGAGCTTATGCGTTATATCAAAGGACCGGATTTTCCTACCGGGGGAATCGTCTGCAATCAGGACGAGCTTTTGCATATATACGAAACGGGAACCGGAAAAATCAAGCTCCGGGGAAAGGTGGAAATCGAAAAGGGAAAGGCGGGAAAGACCAATCTGATTATTTCCGAAATACCCTATACGATGATTGGCGCCAATATTGCCAAATTCTTAAGTGATGTGGCAGCTTTGGCGGAAACGAAAAAGACAAACGATATTGTGGATATTTCCAATCAGTCCTCAAAAGAGGGAATTCGCTTTGTCATTGAGCTGAAAAAAGACACGGATGTGGAAAATTTCATCAATATGCTTTATAAGAAGACCAGACTGGAAGATACCTTTGGCGTGAATATGTTAGCAGTAGCTGACGGCAGGCCGGAAACAATGGGCATTAAGGAAATCATCCGGCACAGCGTGGATTTTCAGTTTGAAGTGGCATCCAGAAAATATAAGACGCTGCTGGAAAAGGAGCTGGAACGAAAGGAAGTGCAGGAAGGTCTGATCAAAGCCTGCAACGTCATCGATCTGATCATAGAAATCCTCCGGGGCTCCAAAGACCGGGCAATGGCAAAGGCATGTCTGACAGAAGGGGTTACTGACGGGATTAAGTTTAAGTCCAAAGGCTCTAAAATCATGGCGGAACAGCTTATGTTTTCGGAAAGGCAGGCAAATGCCATTTTGGAAATGCGTTTGTATAAGTTGATCGGTTTGGAAATCGAAGCTTTGATGAAAGAGCATGAGGAGACCATGGCAAATATTTACCGCTACGAAGATATTTTAGAGCGGCATGATTCCATGGCACAAGTCATCATCAATGAGCTGGATGCCATAAAAAAAGAATTTGGCAGAAAGCGGAAGACTTCCATTGAAAATGCAAAGGAAGCCGTTTATGAAGAAAAGAAGATGGAGGAAATGGAAGTCTATTTCCTGATGGACCGTTTCGGATATGCAAAGACAATTGATGTTCCTACTTATGAAAGGAATAAAGAAGCGGCACATACAGAAAATAAGTATGTATTTTCCTGTAAGAATACAGGCCGGATTTGTATTTTTACGAATTTGGGACAGCTCCATACGTTTAAGGTGGCGGATCTGCCCTTTGGGAAATTCCGTGACAAGGGTGTCCCCATTGATAATGTAAGTAATTTCAATTCTTCCAGGGAAGAGCTGATTCAGATTACGAGCCAGTCGGATTTGAATTTGTACCGGGTGGTATTTGCCACGAAGCAGTCCATGCTAAAGGTGGTGGACGGCGGTGAATTTGACGTGGCAAAGCGTACGGTTGCCGCTACCAAGTTAGCAGAAGAGGATCAGGTAGTCAGCGTGGAAGTATTAAAGGAACAGCGGAATATCGTGCTTCAGACAAAGGACGGCTATTTCCTCCGGTTTCCATTAGAGGAGATTCCGGAAAAGAAAAAAGGCGCTATCGGCGTCCGTGGAATGAAGCTGACGAAGGGTGATTATGTGGAGCAGGTTTATTATACGCAAAATGCAGTAGAACAAACCATACTTTACAAAGAAAAAGAAATTGAATTAAACAAATTAAAGCTTGGAAAAAGAGATACGAAGGGTGTAAAAGTCCGGGTATAAGAGGGATTATATGAGAGTCATTGCAGGAACAGCCAGAAGTTTAAAATTGGAAACGCCGGAAGGGATGGATACAAGGCCCACTACGGACCGGATTAAGGAAACCTTATTCAATATGATTCAGTTTGAGCTGCCGGACTGCCGTTTTCTGGATTTATTCAGCGGAAGCGGAGCCATAGGAATCGAGGCGCTGAGCAGAGGGGCAAGAGAAGCGGTTTTTGTGGAAAATCAAAAAGCAGCCCTTGCCTGTATCCAAAAAAATTTAACACATACCAAATTCCTGGAAAAGGCGCAGATTATGAAGCAGGATGCTTTTGTTTCCCTGCAGTCTTTAGAGCTTTCAACGGGGAAAGAGCCGTTCCATATTGTCTTTATGGATCCGCCCTATCATATGGAATTAGAGCGGAAGGTATTGGAATATTTTACGGTGTCTTCCCTGATTTCAGAGGACACGCTGATTATTTTTGAAGCGGCCCTGGATACGGATATTTCTTATTTGGATGAGCTTGGGTATGAGCTGGTAAAACAAAAGAAATATAAAACCAATCAGCATATTTTTGTAAAAAGGAGCAGAACATGAAAACAGCAATTTATCCCGGAAGCTTTGATCCGGTCACCTATGGACATTTGGATGTAATCAAGCGGGCTGCCACAATGTTTGATGAACTGACAGTGAGTGTTTTGGATAATGTAAACAAAATTGCATTGTTTTCCGTGACGGAACGTGTTAATATATTGAAAGAAGTTACGAAAGAGATGCCCAATGTAAAAG
>CAMWWJ010000289.1 GCA_947177925.1 uncultured Lachnospiraceae bacterium | reverse complement strand
ATTATTTACTGTTTTTTATAACATGGGCTAATACAGTTTTAAGAGTGTAGGAAGTATTCGGAACTTTAACTATAAAACTAATTTTATTGCTCGTGCTCACACCACCCGCTATGCCTATGACGCAGGCGGCAACTGCACGGAAAAGACCAACGCCCTTGGGAGCACCACCACCATCACCAATGAGGACCGGAAGACCAGCCACATTAATTGAGAATTCGCAACGTTCGAGGTCATCAGTGAATAAATTATTAGGATTGGAGTAAAGCGAAATGAATATGGAAGTGAGTTATAATAGATATGTTGATATTGACAAGGACAATAGAGTGGAATTTTTGCTTGTAAATTTTGATTACATAGATGGGAGTGATTATTTAGCAAAACTATTTTGTGAACAATATAGAATGCAAGCCGAAGATAAATTGGATGGAATCTGGTTTAGCATGATAAGACTTTATTCTGATGATGATATATATGAATTATTATGGCATGAAGATACTGGAAATAGTGTATATTCCATTAATCAGGATGAGTCTAGCGTTGATAAATTAGAAGTACGATTAAACCATATACTCGATGAACTAAATAGCAAAATTAAGGCAGCAAACAATAATAAATAAGGTTGCAATATTAGTTAATCGCAACAACCTCCTTCTCTCTTTGAACCAAATTCCATTCCCACCTTTCATTGTCAAACCATCCAAAAAGGTGTAAGATAGCAATGAAAATCAAAGATAAAAAATTCTCCTGTATAGGAGCAAAACGAGGAGCAGCTTATGAAAAAAAAATGGATTTTACTTTTTATGGCATTCACACTTATGCTGACATTGCTGATAGGATGCGCTAAGACGGAAACAGAACAGGGAGCAGCAAAGGAAGACACAGAAAACACAGGAACAGAAAATTTAGAAACAGAAGACATAGAAACAGTTGATACAGACACAGTTGACAAAGTCGTAGTAGCCTCCCTGAAGGGGCCTACTTCCATGGGGCTTGTGGCACTAATGGACAAAGCAGAAAAAAACGAAACAGAAACCTCATATGAATTCGTAATGGAGACTGCGGCAGATGCCCTTCTTCCAATGGTTTTAAAGGGTGAAGTGGACATTGCATTAGTTCCCGCTAACGTTGCCAGTGTCCTGTATAATAAGACATTGGCTATGGATGTGGAAAGCGATATTGTGGTTATTGACATCAACACATTAGGTGTCCTCTATCTGGTAACAGGAAACGGTGCTGTTTCCACCATGAAGGATTTAGAGGGGAAGACCATTTACTTAACCGGAAAGGGTACCACGCCGGATTATGTATTAAACTATCTGCTGACGGAAAATCAGGTGGAAGATGTGACCTTGGAATATAAATCAGAAGCTGCCGAAGTGGCGGCAATACTTAAGGAGAATCCGGAAGCAATCGGACTTCTGCCACAACCTTTTGCAACGGCTGCCTGTATGCAGAATGAATCCCTGTCCGTGGCGCTTGATTTTAATAAAGAGTGGGCGGCGGTCCAGGGAGAATCCGGCAGCAGTCTGGTAACCGGAGTGACCATTGCAAGAAAAACATTTGTGGAAGAACATAGTGAGCTGGTGAAACAGTTCATGACGGAACATAGAGAAAGCATTGAATATGTCAATGCAAATCCAAAGGAAGCAGCAGCGCTTGTGGTAAAGGCGGGAATCGTGGAAAAGGAACCCATTGCTGAAAAAGCAATTCCCGGCTGTAATCTTGCGTATTTGGACGGAGCGGACATGAAGCAGGCATTATCCGGCTATCTGGAGGTACTTTATAATCAGAATCCGGATTCGGTAGGAGGCGCGCTGCCTGACAATGAGTTCTATTACGAATAGGAGTTCTTATGAAACAGACAGAAGTCTTGAAAAAAAAGAACCTTTGGAAAAAACTGGGCATTATCCTGTTCTGGCTCTTTATTTGGCAGGGAATACAGTTAGCGGTTGCTAATTCTGTTCTTCTGGCAGGCCCCGTACAGGTTGCCCGGTATCTTGGCTCTCATATTTTGAAGGCGGATTTCTGGCAGGTGGTGCTTTTGTCCGTCATGAGAATCAGTCTGGGATTTCTTCTGGCTTTCTTTACGGGGATTCTTTTAGGGGCTGTCAGCTTCCGGTTTCCTTTTATAAAGGAACTGTTGGCGCCTATAATCGGCATGTTCAAATCAATTCCCGTTGCTTCCTTTGTAGTGCTTTTGTTAATCTGGTTCGGCTCAGGAAAGCTTTCCTATTTCTGCAGCTTTCTGGTAGCCTTTCCAAATGTTTATGAAAGTATTTTAACAGGACTTGCTCATCTTGACGGCAAAAGGCAGGAAATGATGGAGGTCTATCAGGTATCCTTTCCGAAAAAAGTCATGTACTTGTATGTTCCTGCCGTTTTTCCTTATTTAACAAACAGTTGCAAAACATGCATTGGCATGAGCATGAAGTCGGGAGTGGCGGCAGAGGTCATCGGCACGCCGGAGTTTTCCATTGGGGAACGGATCTATATGGCAAAAATCTATTTGGATACACCGGGGGTTTTAGGCTGGACCGTGGTAGTGATTGCCATAAGCTTTCTTTTGGAAAGAGGGTTTTTGTGGCTGCTTGCAAAGGCAGGAAGGGCAAAATGGTTCCTAAAGGGAAAAAGACAGGCATATGATAATAGCAGGCAGGAAAGGGATATGGTGTTTTCCATGGAAGGTGTAAGCAAAAACTATGGAACCCATGCTGTGCTTGCGGATTTCAACCTACAGTGCACACAAGGAGAAATCTATTGGATTACGGGAACGTCGGGAATTGGAAAGACTACGCTTCTTAAAATAATGGCAGGGACGGAGAGTTTTCAGGAAGGAAAGATTTCTCCATGGAATCAGGGAAAGGCCATGGTATTTCAGGAGTGTCGGTTGAATGATGCCCTTTCAGCCATAGAAAATGTGATGCTGACAGCAGGAAGATACGGAAATCTCACAAAAGAGGCAGCAAAAAAACAGTTGCTCAGGTTGTTGCCGGAGGACAGTCTGAATAAGCCGGTGAGCCAGCTAAGCGGCGGAATGAGGCGGCGGGTGGAGCTGGTCCGGGCTGTTGCGGCAGGAGGAAAGCTTTTGCTGCTTGATGAACCTTTTAGTGGACTGGATAAGGAAAACAGGGAAAAGGCAATGGCATATATTCGTGAAAATAAAGAAGGAAAAATCATTATTATCACCACCCATTCCAAAGAGGAGTGCCTGAAAATGGACGGGGTTTTAGTTGTTTTATAGGAAATTTCACCTGTTTTCTGATGAAAAAAGATTAAAATTCCATTAAATTTCCAGAATTTAGTGGAGAAAGCAGACTTTCTACTTTTATTTTCAAAAGGTTTGTGCTATAATCGTAAAATGACTGTGACTACGTAGAATGTTATGTCTCATGGCGAGATGGATTTATAATAAGGAGGAAACAAATCAATGAGTTTACAAGTAGAAAAATTGGAAAAGAACATGGCAAAGCTTACTGTAGAAGTACCGGCAGAGGAAATGGAAAAGGCAGTGGAAAAGGCTTACCAGAAAAATAAAGGACAAATCAGCATTCCAGGATTCCGTAAAGGAAAGGTTCCGCGCAACATGGTGGAAAAAATGTATGGAAAAGGAATCTTTTTAGAGGAAGCGGCAAATTCCGTGATTCCTTCCGCTTACGAAAAGGCTCTGGAGGAATGTGAAGAAGAAATCGTTTCTTCTCCTGAAATCGAAGTGGTGGAGCTTGTACCGGAAAAGCCATTTATCTTTACTGCACTGGTAGCATTAAAGCCTGAAATCGAGCTTGGAAAATATAAAGGCGTAACGGTGGAAAAGGAAGATACTACTGTCAGCGAGGAAGAAGTTACGGCTGAAATCGAAAAAGAAAGAGAAAGAAATGCCAGAACTATTACGGTAGAAGACAGACCGGTAAAAGATGGTGATATGACAGTAATTGATTTTGAGGGTTTTGTAGACGGTCTGGCATTTGAAGGCGGCAAGGGCGAACGCTATCCGCTTACGATTGGTTCCGGCGCATTTATGCCGGGCTTTGAAGTGCAGGTAGTAGGAGCAAAG
>CAMWWJ010000288.1 GCA_947177925.1 uncultured Lachnospiraceae bacterium | reverse complement strand
TGGTGGGGTCGGCCTTTTTTATAACATACAGGGCAGAAGCAGCCCGGAAAAAGTTAGAAAAGATTCAAAAGACGGAAAAGAAAGTCATAAAAGCAATCAGTAAGGATAAAAAAATCAAAAAAAAGGTCAGTAAAAGAACCTATGGGAAAGTAAATAAGAAAAAGAAATTAAAGAAAGTGGTTTATAAAGATAAGAGCTATCTCACTTGCAAATACAACAAACAGGGACAGTTAACAAAGCTGGTGGCAAAAAAAGGAAAGGGATCCAAGGTAAAGCTGAAAAAGACAACGGCTTATAAGCTTGCAAAAAAATGGAATAAAGTGCTGAAAAAGGCACACGGGTAATGCCGTATGAAAAAGAAGCAACATAAAAACAGGTACATATTCAAATATATCTTTACATTTTTATGTACAGGCGCTGTCTGCATAGGGATTCTGTTTCTCGCTTCCTGCCTGCCGCAGGCATATATACAGGATGGAAGTGAAAAGTCGGCGGAATATTTTATGGAGCAGGACTTATTTCCCTGCCTGCAAAATGGAAAGCAGAATACAAAATATGACAATTATGCGGACTGCCTCCTGTTTCATATTGCCTATCAGATGGATGCAAAAAAGCCTTTTAGGGCCATGATAAAGGCAGTCTATTACGATTATCCGCAAGGGCAGGTAAATGATGATTATTATGCTTCCGTATTTGAGAAGAAAAGGGCAAATACTACATATTTCCGCTACTGGCATGGGGCTGTCTGCCTGTTAAGGCCGTTACTTTGTATCTGGAGCGTGGGGGAAATACGAAAGGCATTGGGCATTTGTTTACTTTTGCTAAATGTGGTATTGGGGATTTTATTATGGAAAAGGAAGCAAAAGGAGCTTTTCTTTCTATATTTCTTCGGTTTATTATTTATAAAAATATGGGTGACGGTATTTTCCATTGAATATATTATGGCATTTATCCTGATGACTGTAATGATAATCTGTTTTATCGTTCATAAAAAGGCTGAGGAGTGGCAGATCTTTCAGTTTAGCATTATAAGCGGAGTCTTAACCTGCTTTTTCGACTTTTTGACAGTAGAGACGGTTACCATAACAGTTCCCCTGTTGTTTCTGTTGGTGATAAAGCAGAATGCAGGAAAGCTTGACAAATGGAAAAAAGAGCTTGGCTTTATGTTAACCTCCTGTTTGTTTTGGGGGCTTTCCTATGGGGGAATGTTTTTCACCAAGTGGCTGCTTGCAGCAAGGCTCATGGGAAGCAGAGTATTTAGTGAAGTTTTGGATACAGCAGGTTACCGAATCGCCCATGGTGAAAATGGAATATTCTCACGGCTTTACCATGCAGCAGCGTATAATCTTTCCTGCCTGCTTGGGGATGTAGAGATTTCTGCATGGGCAATAGGCATTTGTGTGGCAGTTATCATGCTCCTTTTTTGGAAAGGTGGAACATTCCAGCGGCTTTTAGTATGTTTAGGAATGGTTCCTTATTTACGGTATCTTGTGCTAAGCGGGCATTCCACTGAGCATTATTTTTTTACATACAGGGCACAGCTTACAACAATCATGGCAGTTGGAATGATTGCTGTGTACAAAGGAAAAATGGTTTTGAAAGAGAGGAAGGACATATGAGAAGAAAAGTGAAACGCATTGGCTGCATGTTATTGGCACTGATAGTATGGATTGCCGGGCTGCAGGTACCGGCTATGGATGTGAAGGCCTCGGAGGATGAGTGGGAATATAGTACACAGCGCATCGGCACTTTTGTAGCATATGGAAACGGTACCTTTGTAAGTGTTGCGGATGGCGGAAAGGTATGGGTCTCCCAAAACGGGTATACATGGAAGCAAAAGGGGCGCATAGCAGTAGAAAGCAGGATAGGCGGCATGGATTACTGCGGAGAATATTTTTTTATATATGGTTCATTGGGAGAAGTCTATCTGTCCAAGGATGGCAGCAAATGGAGCCGAGTTTCAATTGACAGGGGCTGTATCTCAAAAATTGCTTACGGAGAAGGTAAATATGTGGCAAATGTAGGCTTTCAAAATATTGTATCAGGCAGCATGTGGCAATATGACGCTTTTGGCATATATGAGTCGGATGACGGAATAAACTGGAGGTTTTCAGAGTCCACCATAAATAACAAAATGGTGGATATTGCCTATGGAAATGGTTGTTTTGTAGCCGTGGGAGAAGGAAGTACGCTTTGTAAGAAAAGAGGGAAAGATTACTGGGAAAAGCAATCTATGCCAGAAGTAATGTTTAGAGGAGTTGCTTATGGAAATGGAGTGTTTATGGCAATCACGTCTTCTGGCAAAGCCTTTACCTCTGTGGATGGAGTGAACTGGAAACAGGAACCAGGATGTCATGGGGAAAAAATCGTTTACTATAATTCCTGCTTTTATGTGTGGAATTTTTTGAGTCATTATGGAGGCTGCCTGTATGTAAAGGACTATAGGGACAATCCGGAAGGGGAATGGATACAGGAACTGAACGCAATGCAATATGGACAGATAGGGAATGTGGTCTGTGGAAATGGGAAAATTATAATAACTATAGGGACGGGAATGATTATTCGTGAAGATGCAGAGTCTCCGGAGGCGAGGTTGTCTTATTTGAACATAAAACAGGGAAATCTGGATTGTGAATTTCAGCCGGATAAAACCTCTTACAGAGCAACAGTCAGGGAGTCTCTGGATAGCATTGACCTATCGGCAAATACAATGGAAGCACAGGCATTGATTACCATAAAAGGATCAGACCAGGTTTCAAGAAGGCTTATCAATGGCGGGAGTATTTCTCTTGGGCTTGAGGAAGGAGATACGGTCTTTGAAATAACGGTTCTTTCTGAGGATAAAATGGAAACAGAGACTTATTTTCTGACTGTGGTAAGGGCTCCCCAATATAGAGTCTCTGTAAAAGAGGCAGTGGGAGGATATGCCACGGGAGCTGGTTACGTGGAAGAAGGCGGAAGCGCTGTTTTAACGGCTGTTCCCAAGGAAGGATTTCAGTTTGTCTGCTGGAAGGAAGGAAATAGGGAAATTGCCCGAAGCAGTGAACTGACATTAAATGACATCCAAGCAGACAGAGAAATTTCTCCAGTATTTGAACCGATACCGGATTATAGAATTTGTTTTGTGCCAAAGGAAGCATCAGCAGCCAGAGGAGAAGAATTCTTATTAAAGCTAGACACCACGGAAGAGGAAGAAGGGTATCATCGCTATAGATATAAATTATTAAACGGCTCCAATTCTGCCGTTAAAGAGCTATGGTATGAAGAAGGAGACCAGGTACAAGTCACAATAGGAGAAAAAGAAGCAGAGGATGCCCTTTATGTTCAATGCTATGAATATAACTATAACAATGCAGATGTCAGTGAGGATGACCGCAGCGTTTGTACTGCTGTCATATCGGTAATAAAAGACCAAAAAACCTATCAGATAACCGTAGTTTCCAGTGACGAGCAGGCAGGAACAGTCACGGGTGGAGGCAGCATGACAGAGAATGAAAATATGCTGCTTACGGCAAAGGCAAATCCGGGTTATTACTTTGTGGAATGGCAGGAAAACGGAACCTGTTATAGCAGAGAAGAATCCTTGATTCTTTCAAGGATTACGGAAGATAAAAACCTTACAGCAGTATTTGAACGAAAAAAACTGGAATCCGTTCAAATTGTAAGAAAACCAAGCAGGCTTTCTTATAAGGCGGGAGAACAGTTTGATACAAAGGGGATGCTAGTAAAGGCAGTTTACAATGATGGAAGCTGGAAATTTGTAGCAGATTATGATTACAGTCCAAAAGAAGCCCTGACTGCAGGGAATAGCTATGTGCAAATTGCTTATGAAGATGCTGGAATAAGGAAAGAAGCCAGAGTCTCTATTAAAGTGTCTGATGATGAGAATTCTGTTCCAGATAAAGAAGACGGCAAGCAGACGGAGGACGGTAAGGAAGAAGAGAATAAGCAGCCGGGTGACGATAAAGAAGAAGGAAACAAACAGCCGGGCGATGATAAGGAAGAAGGCAATAAACAGCCAGGTGATGACAAAGAAGATAACGAACAGCCAG
>CAMWWJ010000287.1 GCA_947177925.1 uncultured Lachnospiraceae bacterium | reverse complement strand
CGCACCAAAATACGGTGCGTAAGTGCCGGCGACTTTGCCAAGGCCCCTAAGACTATAATATGCTCCGCCAGCTCCCACTGTGTATTGAAAGGCCCATTTGGTGCTTTGGAAAAGTTTCACGAGGAATAAAAGCGGATTCCATACCTTTTTTGCTGTTTCTTCTCAGGCACTGCGCTTTTCGCCTTTTACCCTTTTACTTTTACACAAGCTTCGCCCCTTCTTGCTGAGGCATTTCGATAGCCAGTAGGAGCCTGCAGCTTATAGGAAAGTCTTTTGGGCCTTGATGAAGACGCCAGCACTTACGCACCGTATTTTGGTGCGTTAGTACTGCTGCGTCTTCATAGAGTGCGAACGTGCCCACAAGACTTTCCTATAAGCTGCAGGCTCCTACGTCCCCCCTCCAAAACCCTCTCTCAAATCCCTTTTCAAGCTATCTAGTCAAGCAAACTCATAGGGTTCACAGGAACATCTCCCTTAGTTATTTTCAGATACACGTTGGTTCCTTCCAAGGAGTAGTATTTAGTAGGAGCCGCAACCTTGCCTACAATTTGTCCTCTTTCTATGATTTCCCCTTCTGATACGGAAATTTCCTGAAGCTGTCCTAAAACCATTTCATAACCGTTTCCTAAATCCATTTCCAAAAAGCTGCCGATTTCCTCGTTGTTTCCTATTGCAGTTACTTTTCCGGCTGCGCAGGCGGATACTGTATCTCCTTCATTGGCGGAAATAATAATGGCAGGATTATATTTGTACTGGCTTAAGGTGGAAAAGTATACAGTCTGGTCCATGCTGTAATTCAATACTACGTTGCCAAGCACCGGCCAGCCCATGCCGTCGCTTTCCATAAAGGCATAGGAAGCCACGCTTTGGCTTGCAGTTTCCTGTGCCTCCCGGCTTTCCTGCTCTTTGTCATTCTCGCCGCTTTCTTCCTGCTGTTCCTTTTCTTCTGTTTCCAGAGAGGACATGTCCGTATTGTTTTCGCTGACCGTTTTATTTTTATCCGGATTGATTACGCTGTTTCCTCCTGTTTCAGCAAAAAACGGATCCGCATCCAAATCTCTGTCAAGCCCTGAGCTGATGTCTTGTGCTGTATCTGCTTTTGCCGGAGTCTCCAGTTCGGAAAGATCCAATACCTGCTTTTCCAAATCTGCTTTTTCCTTTTCGCTTACATAATAGCCTGTAATGCCACATGCTGCCACAATCAACAAAGAAGAAGCCAGCATCATTATTTTTTCTTTATCAAATCTTTTTACATTTCTCTTTCTCATATTTTCCTCCTGATTTATAACGGTCTTATCCGGAAAGCTATTGCAATTTCCGTTTCGTCAACCTAACTAGCATATAATACATAACGATTACTAGTATTTTTGCCAAGAGGATTTTTTTTATTCAGTTTTTTATTCTGTAATTTTTGAAAGTTTTGTATCTTTAAAAAAATAATCCAGAATCTGTGTATAATTATACTGGCTCTTTGCAAGATAATTGCTATAGTACTGGTCCATTCCCAGACCGTGTCCCTTGCCTTTTGTTGTTATAACAAATTCCGAGCTTTTTTCTTCAAATGTAAAATTAGCTGATGCTAACTCATATTTTTCCCTGAACTGTTCCCCTGTCAGCTTCTCTCCATCACAAATTACAGCCATTACATAGCCTGCCTCATCCCTGCTTTCGATGGAGAGGGTCTGCATACTTTTTTTTGATATGGATACAGTTTGCAGAAAATCATCGCTTTCTACATTTTTTTCACACAGGACTCCTTCCAGCCATCCATAATTACCTCCTTTCAGAATATCCCTCCCGTTTCTTGTTTTTCCTCCACTCATTGCATGGTAAGTTCCCTCAATGGGGCTTTCCTGATAAGTTATAATAATTCCTTTTGTTTCTTTTACCGCCTGTACCACCTTTTTATAATTGGCCTCATAATCTTCCTTCCAGATCTTTTTCATTTGATTCTGGGTTAGATAGCCCTTTCCTATTTTTTCCCATTCTATGACTTTTTTTTCTGCATCCTGTCCTGAAACAGTTCCTTCCTTCTCCAATCCGGCATAACAGGTACTCCGAAGCAACACTGCCTGAGCCTTTAATACTTCTATTTCATATTCAACAGGAACTGTACCCGCCAGAGCGCCTATTAGAAATTCCTCCACAGGAATTTCCTGTATATGGAGTTTATCCTCATATCTTACGAAATTCGTTGCTTCTTCCTCAGTTTCTATTATTTCCATATTCATCCAACTGACCCCTTCTTCTTTTGTTTTATTCATAATTCCCATTACGTAAGGAAGCAGCACTAAAAATAATAGGAGCACTAATCCGTCTTTGATTCCCTGTTTCATGATACACCTCATTTTCCACTGTTAAAGTTTATAGGACAACGGGCAAAAAAATACCTGAAAAGAGACTGTTTTTCAATCTAACCTTCTCTTTTCAGGTATTGTTCTTATCTTGTCAGATCCAGGTGCTGCACAGTTCCTACATTTCCGTTTTCATAGAGAAATATGCCGCTTTTGCGAATCTGACCGTTGGTTTTATTATCCTTTAAGGAATTCAGGGAAAAATCGGTACTTACTCTTTTTAAACAGATTGCACCTACACCAGCCTCTCTCAGATGATATAACTGTTCCTTGCCGTTTTCATCCTGCGTCCAGATCAGGAGCTTATCCCAGATTTCATCACTTTCATCAATCCATCCGTTTCCATCCGAATCATATCGGCTCAAATCTTCAAACCCATCGCCTGACATGGTTCCGAATAATTCGCTGCCGTCATTGATCCTTCCATCTCCATTTTTATCAAGAGCAAGATAGCCGCTTCCTTTTTCCAGCCTGGAAATAGTGTCTAAAATACCGTCACCATCAATATCAAACTCAAATTTCTGATCCGAAACGGAAGCAATATTCCCTTCCAGATTGATTACAAGAGGGTCCACCGCCTGTACGATTTCCTTTGTATAATTTTCTTCATAATATGCTTCAAAACTGCGGCTCATAGTCATGTCCAGTTGAAACTGGAGCTGCCTGCCGTCAGCCGTCACCACAGTGCCTGTAGTAGAAAATGAGGTGGCTTCCGTTTCCCTTTCATAAATATCCACATGTGTGTCCAAGTTACTCACTAAAAGCTCCGCTTCTGATGTCTGTGCCAGCTCCTGTTGTCTTGCATTCTCCTGCTGCCACTGACTAAAGGACTGGTATCTCCCTGATTTTCTTCCGGAAAACAGCCAGAAAATCAAGTATTGCACACATTGCTCCTTAACGGCTTCCATGGATTTTTTATCCCCTATATCCGTCACAGAATGAATGCTCCGGTTGGAAGCTATGTAGGTTCCATATCCAGCGGATACCCCTTTTGACTTTTCCTCTTTGGTATTTAGAAGATTCTTGAAGTCCTCATCCTGCTCCGTCTGTTCGTTGGGCAGCCCGGCGCTTAAATTTCCAACTCTTCTTTGTCCCATCAAGGAATACGTCACCTTTTTTTGTGTTGTTTTCGTATAAGTTCTTGTGGATTCCATTCCTATTATGCTGGAATTGATTTTCAATGATTACCCCTTTCCATGCACATACCCTTTTGCCGGAAACCCCTCCGTGAATTTCTCTGATGCGCAAAATGCCTTCTCTCTTTTCTTGCTCCATTCATGTAAATATTTTTACAAACAAAAAGAACGATATTCTTTAAGAAAAATCCGTTTTCCCTAATTCACACCGTCCCTGGTTATGCCTATTTAGATATTCAAGGCGGAGCCGTTGGCCTTACCGTCCCCGCCTTGTTATTTTATATATCGGATAATTTTCCGATTACTTTATATTTCTTTTAAACCCTATTGTAGTTAATCAGGCAGCCTTTTAAAATAATCTCTCTTTCTTCATCCGTAAGCTCGCCCAATTTCAGAGTAAATTCCTTCATTGCTCCTTCTGCTGCCACATAAGCGGTAATTTCAGATGCCTTTTCCATAACCGCTTTCTTAATGGAAGGAATGAACAGATAATCTAATTTCTTAAATGGTAAATCTCCTTTATCAATAATAAAAGGAAGCATACCCCAGTTAATCAGATTGGAGCGGTATCTTTT
>CAMWWJ010000286.1 GCA_947177925.1 uncultured Lachnospiraceae bacterium | reverse complement strand
GTCTATTGGTATACCTGAAGTCTCTAAAATTTCATATACGAAATCATAAAGTGCTATATTTTTTCTTCCTTCTGTATCGCCTTGTTTATCTATCATAATTTTAATCCTATTTCCATTAATTTATGCCATTTAATTCTCGTATTAACACAACCACTTAATTTAAATTTTTAGTTAGGTGCTACATTCAAAATAATATATTGAATATAAATACGACAGACAATCATATAAACTACCTACTGCATTAAATAATTTATATACTCTCGTACTACTCAAACTTGGCGTGTTCTTTGTTGTTCTTAACTTTATTTGTTTAAGTTTTATGCAAATAGATGCCCTTTTTTACTTCAATTACATCATTTATTATGGCTTGCTGATTTTCTGTTGCCAAAATGTTGTCACGCATTTATTATAGCAAATCCTCATAAATTGGCAACCTGTTTTTTGAAATGTTACGCAGTAAAAGCATTTTAAGCGCAACAAACACAAACCATAAACCAAACACTAATTTTCTCCTTAACTACCCTTATTACATGGTGCTAGCACCATGTATAAAGAACATTAACAAGGAATATATCACACTTGCTACCACTCTAATAAACAAACTGGAATACATCAATAGTCTGCTGATATTTCCCACCTTTTTCATTGGGATTTCTCTGTTGCTTTAATCATTATCTCACTCCGCAAATCTCTTGACTACCTCTCGTAGCTTTATAGCCTTTTCACAATACCATTCAAAATATTTATCCCAATTTTCAGTATTAAAATCAGCATTATACGTGTCATATCCAAACACCGCATCTATAGATGCCTCGTGCCATGAGATTGCTTCACCCAAAAACTCCTCAATAGCTATTTTTTGCGCTAAAAAATGGTTATACAAATCCTTGTTTTTACTAATATATATCTGAGCAGCAAGACGTTTTTTTGTCATTGTGGCAGTCAATGTAATGTGACAGTGTCTGTTTCCTACCGAGAGATCATACCAACCTTGTGGATATGCCTTTCTTTCACTAAAAATTTTTTTAAATTCGGTCTTATTAAAAGCATACTTCTTGAATGCTTCCCAATATTCGAGATTAGTTTTCTTTGTATCTGACAATCCCTCAGATGCTTTCATTGCTTTTGCCCAATCATTAGGGCGTTCCACAACATTAAATCGAGGGGCGGGAACAGAACCATTGATTTTCCATAATTCGATCTCAAGCAGAAAGAACCCGATGTTCTCATCTGTATGTTGATTGAGCCATTCCACTGCTTGCCGATGTTCATCCCGGGCGCGTTTAACGATCCAGATAATAACAGATGCCTCCTTCCCCGCCGCATATGTTATTATCTTGCCAAGGTGGTCATGGTTTGTATCCTCTAGTTGATTTTCAATGATAATCTTCCTACCTGTTCCCTCCTCTGTAGCAAAAAGATCAACAGAGAAACTCCCCACAGGAGACTCTCTTTCCTCAAGGTTAATATCAATTCCAACCGCCTCTCCTAGCATAGTGAGATTCTCATCCCTTGCAAGCCACACCGTAAAATCCCTCGCCTCATTTGACCATATCTTTCTCAAGTCTTCTACCCGTTCAATTTTTCCTAACTCTGGCATATATACCTCCCAAACTCTGATTTGTCTATATCTTTCACGTTTTGATTATACCACTCATATCCTCTGTTTTCCACCATAAAATACAGGGCACAGCAACCGCCACGCCCCATATTTCTTACCGTTCCAACGACTTTTCAATCTTCCATTTCTGCCCTTTCAAATTGTTCTGCTTCTCATATAGATTATTCCGTTCCTTACAGAGTTCTTTCATGCGTTCCAACCGTTCCCTCACACCCTCTCGGCACTCTGGCTCTATCTGCTTGTATTCTCCCGTCAGATTACGGATTGTATTGTTGTTTATCTTTATCTGTTCAGACACACATACCCAGTCTATCAGATTTTGCACCTCCTTATCTGTTTCGTAAAGGTCTGTTTCTGCTACAATTTTTGCACACAGCCGCACCATGACTTTCTTCTCCATATCTGTCATATTATATCAATCTCCTTTCCTATCGGCTCATTTCAAAAGTACGTTTCGGACGTTTATTTGCCCTTTCTGCCTGTTCTAATGCCTTTGACCGTTCTATTATCAATTGCACCTGTTCCCTACCCAAATGACGCTCCAAACGCTCCAAATCAACCACTTTTCTCTGCAATCGGTCTATGGTGCTTCTCTGATCCATAACCTTATCCGTCAAGCGGTTAATCTGTTTTTGTTGCCCATCCACTTTAGCAGTCAGCTTTTTACCCTGCTCCGCAAGCTGCACACATTTAATAGTCAGACTTTTTACCATCTCTTTCAATTTCTCCACAAGCGGCATAGCCTTTTTATCCCGATAAGCCTTTGCGCTCATCAATGCACCTGGCTCTGCTAACTGCCATTTCACATCTTCATCATAGGCATGTATATTACGCTCCATGACTTCTTTGGACTGCATCATTTTATTGATTTCCTGCTGTAATTTTTTCTGCTGTTTTTCCAACTTTTCATTTTCGTATAACAGCTTTTCTTTATCCTCTGTCAGTGTTTCCGTCTGCTCTTTCAGAAGATGATTTGTTACGGAAAGTTCTGATACTTCCTGCCGAACCGCTTCGCCCTCTTTCCATATCTGCTTTATTTCACGCCCTGCCGCAATCTGCTGATGAAGAATATCGGATAATTCCTCTTTCCCATCAGAAATAACCTTTTCCAGTTCCGCAACTTCTTTTGTACGCTCTTTTTTCTAAAATCCAAAACGGATAAATGTTTCTCATGCGTTCCCTTTTTCTCCCACTCAATACCATGCTGTAACATAATATCCGCAAGACGTTCCTTTTCTGCCGCTACCCACTGGTTGCGCTCCGTTTCGCTCCTTGTACCGCCCTTAAAGCCAAGTTCTGCCAATGCTTTTTTTAATGACACCCTTGTATCAAGTCCCCGCTTACTTCCAGTCGTATAGAGTATGAAATCTATATGCAGATGTGGTGTCGCTTCATCCATATGAAGATAGGCAGAGAACACTCTTAATGTATGATTGCGCCGCCGGAAGTCCTGCATATATTCATCAAGTATTTTTGCCGCAAGCTGTCCGTCCTCTGTCTTTGCACCCATATCGTCCCTGTTCCCGATTTGCAAAATAATCTCATGGAATGGCTTTTCCTGTTTGCCGGAACAGATTTTCTCATAGTAATCATCAATCCGACGGTCACTTCTGGTCTGCTTCTCATTGTACCGGGCAAGTGCTTCATCAAATAATTCATGGTATACGTCTTTGATATTCTCGTTGCAGTATTCCACATTTAGACAGCTCCGCTCCGGGTCAGTGTTCTTTGCGTGGAATTTTCTACTGTTGTGGTTGACAGAGCCTTTTCCTGTCATAATGCTGATTGTTCGTTTCAATAAATTTCCCCTTTCTCCCTTATCGGGTAATGAGCGCCGGATACGGCGCATAGCCTTTGTTACTTTCTGCGAAAGTAACGCAAAAGCACTTTTGACAGGCAAGCCTATCAAAAATGCAACCTGCAAGCAGGTTTTGCGCCCTGCCGGGGGCAGACTGTCCGTTGGACAGCATACCGTCCTTACAGACGGTGGACGGCTTTTCGCCGCCTTGTTACCGCCGCTTTCGGCTCTCCCCCCAACAGCGCAACATTGCAATGTCTATAATCTTTGCAACCTTGCAATCTTCAAGAACGCAATTTCAAGACTACAAAATTCTAATACCCTGCATTGTTGCGCTGTTGCCTTGTCCATCACTGTCTGATCTTGTCTAGTTCCCAATACCAAGTATTGTTTATTCGCTTTGCCCGCACACCTAACTCTTTCTTTGCATTTTCCAGTGTCCGCTTCGATATGCCCTGCTCGTCCGCAAGATTGAATATCTCATTGCTCTGCATGGCATTGTTTGTTTCTGCCAGTTCCCGGAGTAACCGCTTTGCCTGTTCCATTTTATTTGCTTTCGGAGCAATGCCGCCCAAGACTTCATCTGCTGTAATCTCATAATCTCCAATCCATCTAAAACCGTCCTCCGACAATGCAAATGCTTTCGGGTGTCCGAATGCCGCAAGGTTATTTTTAATCTGCACCACAGCCCTTATATTT
>CAMWWJ010000285.1 GCA_947177925.1 uncultured Lachnospiraceae bacterium | reverse complement strand
CATATGGTTAGCATATGAAAAAGCATATTTTTTATTCACTAAATATTCGTACGAACGATTTTGGGCTGGTAGCCTCTTGTATATAATGCATCAATGATCTGGTTCTTATGGTCGGTTCCAAATGCCTCCATGGTAATCCGAAGCTCCACTGCCGCATTCCGGTTAGTGGAGACAAACTGATTGTGCTCTAACTTGATTACATTGCCGTTTTCCTTTGCAATCACATCCGCCACCTTGGAAAGCTCTCCCGGCTTATCGGGAAGCAGTACGGACACAGTAAAAATACGATCTCTGAAAATCAAGCCCTGCTGTACGACTGAGGACATGGTGATCACATCCATATTGCCGCCGCTTAGGATAGCTACCACTTTTTTATCCTTTACGTCCAGTTTTTTCAGTGCAGCTACTGTGAGAAGCCCGGAATTTTCCACGATCATCTTATGATTTTCTACCATATCAAGGAAAGCTACTACTAACTCTGCATCCTCTACTGTAATAATACTATCCAGGTTTTCTTTTATATAAGGGAAGATATTCGTTCCCGGAGTCTTTACGGCAGTGCCGTCCGCTATTGTATTTACCGTAGGAAGGGTTACTACTTCCCCAGCCTTCAAAGACGCCTCCATGCAGTTTGCGCCTGCAGGTTCCACGCCAATTACCTGAATCTTTGGATTTAACAGCTTAGCCAGAGTGGAAACTCCCGTTGCAAGACCCCCGCCTCCAATTGGCACTAAAATATAATCTACCAAAGGCAGCTCTTTAATGATTTCCATGGCAATGGTGCCCTAGACGCCTCCATGCAGTTTGCGCCTGCAGGTTCCACGCCAATTACCTGAATCTTTGGATTTAACAGCTTAGCCAGAGTGGAAACTCCCGTTGCAAGACCCCCGCCTCCAATTGGCACTAAAATATAATCTACCAAAGGCAGCTCTTTAATGATTTCCATGGCAATGGTGCCCTGTCCGGTGGCAACCGCAGGGTCATCAAAAGGATGAATGAACGTATAGCCGTGTTCATCCGCCAGCTCATAAGCCTTTGCGCATGCCTCATCATAAACATCCCCGTAAAGGACAACTTCCGCTCCGTAGCTTTTTGTCCGATTCACCTTCATAAGAGGTGTTGTGGTGGGCATGACGATAACTGCCTTTGCTCCATACTTTTTTGCCGCATAAGCAACGCCCTGGGCATGGTTGCCTGCCGAAGCTGTAATAATCCCCTTTGACCGTTCCTCTTCCTTAAGAGTGCTCATTTTGTAATAAGCTCCCCTTACCTTGTAGGCTCCCGTATACTGCATATTTTCCGGTTTCAGGTATACCTTGTTGCCAGTCTGTGCGCTAAGAAATTCACTGTAAACTAGCTCCGTAGGCTGGGTAACCTCCTTTACCTTTTCAGAAGCCTCCTCAAATTGCTTTAATGTAAGCATTTCCTGTTCCATACGATACCTTCTTTCTCATTTCCTCTTATTTCTGACTACATTCTCTTGTTTTCAATTATATATAAATCGGGATTTTCTCCCTTATGCCAGAATGAAATTTCCTGTTACAGCACGTTCCCACTCTGCAACATCTTTCATTCTTCACCTGTATTCACATCAAACAATGCATTTACGAATGCATCGGAATCAAATTTCTGCAAATCATCGATGGATTCGCCGATTCCGATATATTTTACCGGCACCTTCAGCTCCGACTGGATAGCAACTGCAATACCGCCCTTTGCCGTTCCGTCCATCTTCGTCAAAATAATTCCCGTAATTTCCGCCGCCTCACAAAATTCCCTTGCCTGAACCAAAGCATTCTGTCCAGTGGTAGCATCTAACACAATCAGGTTTTCCCTATGGACTCCCGGAAACTCCCTGTCAATGATACGGTTTATTTTTTTCAGCTCTTCCATCAGATTTTTCTTATTGTGGAGCCTTCCTGCCGTATCGCATAAAAGCACATCCGTCTTTCTTGCTTTCGCCGCATTGACCCCGTCAAAAATCACGCTTGCCGGGTCTGCCCCTTCCACGCCGGCAACGATTTCCACGCCGGCCCTGTGGGACCATTCATTTAACTGCTCCACTGCCGCAGCCCGGAAGGTATCTGCAGCAACCATCAGCACCTTTCTGCCCTGATCCTTTAACTTTCCTGCAAGCTTTCCTACAGTAGTGGTCTTCCCTACTCCGTTTACACCGATAACAAGCACTACGGACTGCTTTGCTTCAAACTCGTAGGCAGCTTCCCCTACCTGCATCTGCTCCTTGATGTTCTCAATAAGAAGCTCCTTGCATTCTGCCGGCTCCTTAATATGCTTTTCCTTTACCTGAGCCTTCAGGTTGTCCAAAATGGACATGGTGGCATTGACGCCGATATCCCCCATGATCAAAATTTCCTCCAGCTCCTCATAGAACTCCTCATCAATCTGGGAAAATCCATGGAATACCGCATCGATTCCATTTACAAAACTATCTCTTGTTTTTGTCAGCCCCGCTTTTAAGCGGCTGAAAAATCCTTTTTTTTCTTCCATTAATCCATCAAATCCTTATCAATTAAATTTACGCTTACCAATGCCGATACACCCTTTTCCTGCATGGTAATACCATATAACCTGTCTGCCTTTTCCATAGTTCCCCGCCTGTGGGTTATGACGATGAACTGAGTATGCTTTGTGAGCTTATGTAAATATTTGGCGAAACGGCTTACATTGGTCTCATCCAGCGCCGCTTCGATTTCGTCTAACAGACAGAAGGGTGAGGGCTTTAAGTTCTGGATGGCAAACAGCAGGGAAATGGCAGCCAGTGCCTTTTCTCCACCGGATAGCTGCATCATGTTCTGCAGCTTCTTTCCGGGAGGCTGTGCAATGATCTTAATGCCCGCTTCCAGAATATCTTCATCCTCCATCAGCTCCAAAGTACCCTTTCCGCCTCCAAACAGCTCCTTGAATACTTTATCAAACTCTTTTGTAATCTCTTCAAATTTTTCCGCAAACTGTTTCCGCATGGCAGCATCCAGCTCGTCAATAATACCAATGAGGGTCTGTTCTGCCTGCACCAGATCGTCATGCTGGTTCTTTAGGAATTCATACCGCTCCATCAGGTTCTTATAATCTTCAATGGCATTTACGTTAACATCTCCTAACTTCTTAATGGCATCCTTTAAGGCAAATATTTCCTTTTTCATGGCGGGCAGGTCTGTCATTTCCTCGTTTTTCATGGAAGCCGCATCGCTTAAGGTTATTTCATATTCATTCCACATATAGTTGATCTGGGCTTCTATGGATTCCTCCATCCGCTCCTTCTGGCTGCCCAGACGATAGACTTCTTTATCTAAAGAAGTCATCTGCTCTGCCATCTGTTCTCTTTCCGTAAAGAAGTTCTTCTGCTTTCCGGAAAGCTCTTCTTTTCTGGCAATGTCCTGATTCAGCTTTTCCTCCGACTCACCCTTCATAGTGTGGGAGGCGGCAATCGTCTTTTCAATTTCCCCAATATTGGCTTCCTTCTGTTCTGCCTCTGTAAGAAGCTTCTCCAGATTTTCGTTAATCTCGGCTAACTCACCTTCATATCTGCCTATTTCTCCCAAAATACGGTCGATATTTTCCTGCTCGAATTCCTGCTTCTGAATCAGCTTTTCCGCTTCCATATCCAGCTCGGAAACCTTTGCTGCCTGAGCAGTTTCCCGTTCTCTTTCTTCCTCTAAAACAGTCTGGAACTCACTGATCTGCTTTTCAATGTTCTTTTCCATTTCTTCGGAAGCCTTCAGCTCATTCAAAATAGCCTGTTTTTCCCCTGTCAGTTCCTTTGCCTGGGATTCCAGTTCATTCTGCTCTTCCTTCAGCTCTTCAAAGCCTTTTCCAACCTCGCTTTTCTTTTCCTCCGCCTTCATCACATTTAACCGTTTGGTATTCTGCTCGATAAAGCGTTTTTGAAGCTGTTCCTTTCCTTCTTCGATTTCCTTCCGTATCTTATTTCTTTCCGCTTTTGTCTGTTCGATTGCATCAAGCAGCACATCGATTTCCTTTAAATGTCCCGCCACCTGTTCCTTTAGCTGCTCCATTTCCCTTCTGCGCCCCAAAAGGTTGCTGGAATTTTTAAAAGCACCGCCGGAAATGTCACCGCCGTGCACTAACAATTCTCCCTCCAAGGTAACCATTCTTACCC
>CAMWWJ010000284.1 GCA_947177925.1 uncultured Lachnospiraceae bacterium | reverse complement strand
TTTATATACTGTTGCAGGAAATCTTTGTAAAAATTTCTATAAGAAGAAAAAAGATATACTGTCGGAAGGAGAAAAGCTGGAGAGTGAGTATGCTTCCGGTGAAGGTTCACTGGATTTTGTACTGGATAAGATGATAATTGAAGCAGCCATGGAAAAACTTTCGGATAAACTGCGGGAGGTGGTTATCCTGTATTATTTTCAGGAATGTAAGCTTTCGGAGATTGCAGGCATATTAAGGATAGGTCTGCCCCTTGTAAAATACAGATTGAAACAGGCAAAAAAGCAGTTGGAACAGATTATGGGAAAGGAGGAGTTTTATGAATTTGGAAGAAAGGATGGAAACTTATAAGAGTCAGACAGCGATAAAGCCAAGTGAGGAAAAGATATTAGATACGATTCAAAAATCAAAAGCCGCCTTTTATCAGAAGGAACAGGAGAGAATGCTGACCTATATGGAATTTTTGTGGACCCAGTTTGGACAGTTAAAGAAAAGATGGTGGCTGCTTCAAATCCTTCTTTTGGCAACAGTCGGTTTTTGGCTTCCTTCCATACAGGAAGTATACGGCGAGTATTATATGCAGAGGACAATTGGGGTTACCGGCGTACTGTTTATTGTTTTTGCAATTCCGGAATTATGGAAGAACAGATCATGCTGTTGTATGGAGATAGAAGGCGCTTCCTACTATTCGCTGAAACAGATTTATGCTGCCCGCCTGTTGTTGTTTGGAGTGACTGACGTGCTTTTGGTGACGGTATTTTGCGAAAGTATGCAGAAAAGCATGTATTTTACATTTATGGAGCTATTGGTGCAATTTTTATTTCCAATGGTGGTAACAGCCTGCATTTGTTTTGGAATGTTGTGTAATAAACATTCTTCCGGTGAGGCCGTTTCCATAGCTCTTTGCTTCATATGGAGCGGGATATGGTGGCTGATTCTGTTAAATGAAGATATATATGGGGCAATTGTGCAGCCGGTATGGCTGTGCCTGTTTGGAATTGCCATTTTGTTTTTTGTTTTTGTTGTTTATAAGACTGTATGTAATAGTAGCAAATATTGGGAGGGAAATGTTAGTGGAATTAGAAATGATTGATTTAACAAAAAAGTTTGGAAATTTTACTGCGGTAAATCATCTGAATATTACAATGAATAATGGTGTATACGGGCTATTAGGAGTAAACGGTGCGGGAAAGACCACGTTGATGAGAATGCTCTGTACCCTGCTTCGTCCTACAGGCGGAAAAGTTACTTGTAATGGAAAAGAAATCTTTGCCATGGATGGAGAATATAGGAAGCTGCTTGGCTATCTGCCACAGGACTTTGGATTTTATCCGGAGTTCACAGTGCAGGATTATCTGCTTTATGTTGCCACGATTAAGGGAATCCGGCCTGCAGTTGCAAAGAAAAGAGTAAAGGAGCTGACTGCTAAGGTGGGGCTTGAAAAGGCTGCACATAAAAAAATGAAAAAGCTGTCCGGAGGCATGAAAAGGCGTGCGGGAATTGCCCAGGCAATGCTGAATAATCCAAAGATTCTGATTTTGGACGAACCCACTGCAGGGCTGGACCCAAATGAGCGCATTCGTTTCCGTAACCTGATCAGCGAGCTGGCAGAAGAGCGTCTGGTGCTTTTGTCCACCCACATTGTTTCTGATGTGGAGTATATCGCCAATGAGATTTTACTGATGAAGGACGGGGAACTTGTCCATAGAGGAACAGCCGGAGAGCTTATCGGTTCCATGAGGGAACAAGTATGGAAATGCTGTGTGGAAAAAAAGGAAGTAAAGCATTTTATGAAAAAGTATAAGATTTCCAATGTGAAATCCGATTCCCATGGAGTGGAATTGAGAGTGATATCTAGGGAAAAGCCAGATCAAAATGCTGTTTTAGAGGAGGCTAACTTAGAAGACGTATTTTTATATTATTTTGGAGAAAAGGCTGGTGAAGATAATGCTGCAATTTGAATTGAAAAAAATATTCCATAAACAGGTGAATAAAATCGTGCTGTTCATATTAGCTGCGGTTGTTTTAGCAGGAAGCTGTCTGGCTATCCGGGATGTATGGTATTACAGGGAAGACGGTTCTAAAATTTCAGGACTGTCGGCAGCCCGTCAGTTGAAAAAGGAACAAGACAAATGGAAGGGGTATATTACGGAAGATGTCTTAAGGCGGGTAGTGGAGGAAGAGAAAGCAGCAAGGGTTTCTTCTGCAGGGGATGAGGTGCTATTTAAAATACAGGGATATGATGATATCAGGGATATGATCAATATTGGATTTTCCGAAGTGGGAGATTATGATTATTATATGTGTGGCAATATTACGCCAGATGAAGCAGCAGGGTTATATGATAGAAGGATGCTCCGGATAAAAGAAGAGATAAAGGCTTCAGAGGAAAAAGCTGGTACAGCTCTTTCGGAGAAAGAAAGGGAGTATCTGCTAAATCAATATGAAAGCTTAAAAACACCTCTTTATTATGAGTATGCAGAAGGCTGGAAGGCTCTTATGGACTCTCAGTATCTATCTACGCTTATGACCATTACAATTGTTATCATTGGGTTTTTGGTATCCGGAATTTTTTCGGATGAGTTCCGGTTTAAGGCGGATTCCATTTTCTTTTCCGCAAAGCTTGGAAGAAATAAAGCCATTGGAGCTAAGATAAAAGCCGGTCTTGTGGCGATTACGGTGGTTTACTGGTCCGCCATGCTGCTTTTTTCCGCAATCATTCTTTTGGCGCTGGGATTTGGTGGAGCAGGCCGCATGATACAGACGGGACGTAACTTTAGCAGTATATACAATATTACCTATTTTCAGTTTTGGCTATTTACATTATTGGGAGGATATATAGGGACTTTGTTTATTTTGATGCTTGCCATGTTCGTATCTGTTAAGAGCCGGTCAGCAGTAGTTGCAATTACGATTCCTTTCGCACTATCCTGTGCGCCCATGTTCCTGGGGAGGATTCCGGCAATGACATACATCATGAATCTTTTTCCGGATATGCTGCTTCGAATAAACTGGTATGTGGAGGAATATTTGATTTATGAAATCGGAGGGAAGGTGTTTCGGGGATATTCGGTTTTGATTCCGATTTATCTGGTATTGTTTTTGGGTATGGTTCCGGTGTTGTATTATGGGTATAAAAGGGTGGAAGTGAAATGATAGCCTGGGTTTGTGTTCCTTTCAGGATGAGCTGGATGACATAATAGGTGAATAAAAAGTGGATGACGAATATAAATAAAAATGGTATACTATATTGATAAGAGGATGTTTTTGACATTTATAGAAAATGGTTGATTTTAGAGGAGATATTGGTATGGGCTTAAGAGTAGCCATATGTGATGATGAAAAAGGGATTTGTGAGGAAATCAGGAAAAGATTGCTTAGCATAAAACCAGTATATGAAATAGCAATATATTATTCGGGTAAGGAACTGCTACAGGAAAAGGAACGGTTTCAGATAGTTTTTTTGGATGTTCATATGGACGACTTAAACGGAATGGAAACAGCAGAATTGTTAAGGGAAAGAGGAATGAACGAATATATTATTTTTCTATCCGGTTATCGGGAATATATGTCAGAAGCTTTTAAAGTGAGAGCATTTCGTTTTTTGAATAAGCCTATAGAGATGGAATGTTTGAAAGAAGCAGTATTGGAAGCGGAAAGAGAAATAGCAAGTAGCAAAAAACTAATTATTCATGTGTCTGGGGATATTTTTATAATCAACAAAAAAGATATCATCTACATGGAAGCTTTTGGAGATGGAACTTATATCTTTCTGAAAAAAGGGGAAATGATTAGAACGACTGAGACATTAAAATACTGGTTTGATAAGGTAGGGACAGAAGACTTTTTCCAGGTTCATAGGTCTTACATAGTGGCATATTCCCATGTAAAAGGTTTACGAAAAACTGAAGTAGAAATGGATTTTTCAAAAGAAACGATTCCTGTGTCAAGGCGGAAGAGAATTAGCTTTAAGAAATCTCTTATGGAGTATATAACTAAAAATAGGTCGTGAAGATAAGAATATTTTGCTGTTAAAATTGTTTATCCATTAACCACTCCCCGCTTATAACCGACCATTTACCAAAGAACTATTGTAAAAATAAGAAACTTTTTGTATAAAAGCCTAAGGATAAAACCTTGGGCTTTTCTGCGGAAAGGAGATGGGGAGGAACAGTAATAG
>CAMWWJ010000283.1 GCA_947177925.1 uncultured Lachnospiraceae bacterium | reverse complement strand
ATCCCCGTCCTGCAGACGATGATGGCATGGAGCGAGACATACCTCTGCCCCGATTACCAGAATCCATATGAGAAATAATGATGGGCTGGTTCATTATGCAGATTCATCATATTCCCTTTCCAAGTAATTTCCGGCCTGCCTGTGGAAATAACAGACCGCCACATATGGTGGTGAGCCATCTGCGGCGGTCTTGCGTAGTTCCTTATCTTAAAATATTAAATCCTCGCGGTTTCCAACATCAATTTTATATAGCAAACAAATATTCCCATCACGGCTGACCGGGTTCAAATTTAAAAGTTTCTCCTGTTAGATGTTCAGACTGTGTTAATGTAACTAATAAATTATCCCCTTGAATTATCACATCCGCAGATATCACGCTTTCAGTGCCGAGATCTGTTCCCGAAAAAGATAATACCCCGGAGTCAGCATCATAACTTCCAACTGCCCCTTCCACATAGAATGACTTATATATACCAAAATCAACACTGTAGTTTTTGTCATCAACCTTAGAGATAATCAACTCTGAATCCATATCATCATGGTATTCACCAACAGGGAATGTTTCCGGGTTTATACTTTCCGCCATCTGCATACTGCTTTCCTGCAGATTCGCAGCAGGCTCATCTGCATTTACACTTTCAGTTTCATTTGAATCATGCACGTTATTATCCGGAGTGGATTCCGGTGAAGGCTGATCGGTTTGGCTATTTTCATCCTGAATATCTTCTGTTCCCAACGGGCCAGAACCATCTTCTGCATTTTCTTTCGTGATTGAACAGCCCACCAATGTTCCCAAACTAACTGCTAACATAATGGCACAAATCAATACAGCCACTCCGTTCTTCTTTCTCTTTTTTGCTAAAATGTTTTTAAATCGTTTTTTCATAATCTGTTTTCCTCCATAAAATCCCGTTGATAGAACCGTCCTCTTTGCGTTTTGCTTATGAAGCGTAGATAACAATGTTTCTGTATATGCTTTTCGTGTGGCATAATCAGTCCCCTGTGTAACTCTCTCGTCACAGGACAATTCCATATCGACAGTAGCTTCCTTTTGCATAATCCAGATCAACGGATTAAACCAGTGAACTGCATTAGCCACTGCAAAAAGCAGCTTAAAATATATATCTCCCCGTTTTAAGTGAACCAGCTCATGCTTCAAAATAAAAAACAGTTCTTCCGAATTGTATTGTTCTTTTGGCAGAACTAAAATATGATTACAAAAGCCTATCAGCAGGGGACTGGCTGCTTTCGGATATTCTATAACAGATACTGTGCAGTTTATATGCAATTCATGTTTCAGCTTCAACAGCAGGCGCAAAACATCATTATCCTTTATAACTTTTCCTTTTTTAAGAATCTGATGCTTATAATGAAAATAGCTTACCAGATGCACAGATATAAAAAGCAGGCTGCCAAGCATCCAGATCAAAGCTATTATATCCAACACAGAAATATTGCCACCCTCCTTTTCAGACTGCGTCACAATTGGAGTAGTCATCCGTGCCGGAATCTCAACAATAACCCGCCCACGGGCTGTCCCGTCAGCCAGCGCATCCGAAGCTGTTTTTTCAGATTCTGATGATGCCAGCGTTTCCCTTTGCGACTGTCTATCTGAGGCAGGCACCTCACCATTCCCACCTAAAGGTATAATCAGCCGCAATGCCAGCACTATCCAAATCCAGTATTTCCACTTTGCCGCATACCGCTTATTTAGAAATGGAGTAAGCAAAAGCAATACAGCAATAATTAAGCTAATTGGTATTGAAATCTCCAAAAAAGAAAGAAACACATTTGTCATTCCTGCTCATCCTCCAGTTTATCCAGAAAATTTCTAAGTTCTTCAATATCAGAATCCTTGAGTGCTTTATCGCTATACAGCGTGGCTACCATATTCTGTATTGAATTGTTATACAGTTTTTCAAGAAAATGCCTGCTCGCTCCGGCTTTATATTCATTTTCCGAAATAACCGGGGTATAAAGATTACTTCCAGTTGAGCGGTCACAACTGACAAATCCTTTATCAGACAGCCGCGCCAATGAAGTCATCAAGGTAGAAAGCTGCCACTTTCTTCGCCCCTGCAATTCTTTTAAGATATAATTTGAGGTGACCGGATTTTCACTGTTCCAGATTACCTGCATGATTTCCAGTTCTGCCTCTCCCAGTTTTTTTAGAGCATTACTCATATATGTACCTCCTGTCGTTATACGCTCGTATAATACATTATACGTTTGTGTAATATTCCTGTCAAGCGGTATTTTCTATCCTTCTCTAAAAAATACTGGTTGAGTAAACTTACTCCATTTTCATCTTCCCCATGCTCCAGATAATCCTACAGTTCCACAGGCAGCCCATGTAAAACTTTTACGACTGAATATACATTCTCATTCCCGAACCAGCTCCATCATCTGGAACACTCATAAAACCCAGCTTTTCATAAAAAGGTTCTTTCCCTTTTGCAGCCATTAGCCCTATCGTCATCTTAGTTCCGGGAATTCCATTTTCCTCAACATACCGAATCAGCTTTTTTACAATCCTTGCACCGATTCCTTTTCCCTGATACTCTGGCAATACAACAATCTCCTGCAGATACCAGTACATTGCCCCATCACCCACAAGTCTCCCCATACCAATCGTCCTGCCCTCACAGATGGCAGAAACAACAAATAAACTATTATTGATAGCTTTCTCTGCCTGCTCCATTGGTATTTGTAATACTCCTGCTTTTTCCCTCAACATCACAAAATCTTCTGCTTTTAATTCATTGTCAATCAACATAATATTTCCCATAATTCTGTTGCTCCCTTCTTTCTTACCACTTCGGCAGAATACCGTTCCTGCTAAAGAAAAACGCCTTCTAATTATATCACAAAATTGTTTATGTTTTTTGCCAGATAGCATGAAACGACTATTTTTCGGGAATGAAAAGCATAAAACGACCAAAAAAAAGGTAAGCGATTTGACGCTTACCGAAAACTTCTCAGCTATATAAAAAGAACTCGTCAATTTCATATTTAAAATCCAAATTTTTTCATTGGTACTTCAGCTAATTCCTTATCTTTTGACCATACATATAAATATGTTGTTGTAATTTTATCTTCAGATAGATAAGGATATTCATTAAAAAAATCCGCACATGATTGCTTGAGATAGATATATGTGTACCTATCTATACCTTGGATTTTGCTTAAAGTCAATCCACCACTATACATTGATAATAAATCCAAAAATTTATTTACGACTAATTTCTCATTTTTTGCTTGGTCGTGACAATCTTGAATAATCTTCTTTTGCCTATTTAATCGTTCTTGTAAATCTGATTCGTATTTTTGTAGCCGAATTTCATTTTTTCTTTTTCTATGTTGTTTCATTATGGGTCTATAAAAAGCATCAAAAGCAATTGAAAAAATTATTCCTGCATATATATCTTTTGCTAATAATATATCAACATCAATATAGTCCGCAAATGTAATTAGAAATAGCAGTATTAATTTTAATAAAGAAAACAGCATTGCAAATAGAGACAACTTTTCTTTCTTTTTGAAGCTTTTAGGTACCTCATAATTTATTGCAACAATTCTACCTTCCTCAATAATAATATTCTTTTCTGATGGGCAGAAGAATACTCCTCTGTCAATGTTTATAAAAAATTCCTGCAATGAAATAGGAATAATAAAGATTAAGGAAGTACACAAAAAGTAAAACAAATTAGCATTATTAAAAAATATACCCGCATAGCGAGCGATAACAAATAACATAGTAGGAACTATAATAACTATATGATATACGTTAATCAATCTCGTACAAGTATCTAAACGCCCATTTGTAATTTTTCTGTTAATGATGATAGACAGTGTATGTATACTTACAGCTATAACAATAAAAGCAACTACAATCCAAGACAATGGATTAATAAGCGCATAAATCCCACCAACTAAAAGTAGTAGTTCAACAATCACTATTGGAATATATTTAAGCATAACAATTTCCCTTTCTGCTGAAGATATCCAACTAGACCAACACTTTATTTTATATTATACAACACCTTTATTAGTTTTTCCATACACAGCTATGTAAAAGACAGCATCAGATCCAAGTCAACGCCATCCTTTCTCTTAGTCAGTACGTTATTAAATCCCCATTGATTATACCATAGAAAATCTCCCGTATTTTATTGGATTGCACGAAACGACTATTTT
>CAMWWJ010000282.1 GCA_947177925.1 uncultured Lachnospiraceae bacterium | reverse complement strand
CATTTGTTCCATTATTTGTTTTTTATCAGCATTTGCAAATGTTACGAATTGTAATCCTTTTGAATACAAAATAAAGATCAAATAAGCATGTAATAAAAAAGAAGAGCCATTCCTTCAAAAAAGGAATAGCTGTTCTTTTTACCCTACATGTACCTTAAAATGCAATTATTCTTGCCGTAATAACGCCATTTTCATCCCTTCGAAATTGAATCGCAATTCTAGTCTCATTGCCGGCTTCATCTTCGCTAATAGCATATGATTCATTTCGGATATTCACATTTTCATCCGGGAACAGATTTTCCAGCAGATAATCTCCCACGGTTCCACCATACTCATCGCTGTAAAACTCATAATGCACATATCCTTTTTCATCAACCTTTAATTCTTGGAAAGAGCCCGGTATTTCCGTACCCTGATCAATCAGTTGGTTTATTTCCTCCTGCTCTTTCTCCAGCACCTCTTTTGCTGCTTCTTCCGCCAGTCGTTCTGCTTCCCGCTCTTTCTCCGACATTTCTTCCGAAGATGTTTCATCCTCTGTTAAAATCTCCTGCAGATACTTTTCGGCTGCTTCCGGATTCGCTTTCTTCACATCAATGGGCAGATCGAATACTACGTTCGTTCCTTCATAGTCTTCATTTGGTGTTATTTCTCCAGTCTGCTCATTGTATGTAAAGGCTTCTATGTTGTAAGTAAAGGAATTTCCGATAACACAAAGCTCTAATCCCCTATCCGCAAACATTTCGATGCTGTCACAGGCTATCATCCAATATTGAATGCCGTCTTTTACAAATTCCGTATAACCTCCCTCCATAAAATAAATATTGAACTGCCAGGGTTTGATTCCTTTTACAAGAGGGGATGCAAAAAAGCTGACTTTTCCATATTCATCATCAGAAGTATCCGGCATAGGGCTGCCGTCCTCATTTGCAATCGCCAAAACCGCATAGGTCCTGTCTTTTTCCAGCTTATCTCCGGCAAAATCACTGATTCCTTTTCCGGATACCAGCCCTAATAAAGTTATTTTGTAACCGCCATCAATTTGGGTTTCATTGATTCGTATTGCATCCTCGCTTTCAAAAGCTTTCGCAAGCGCAGCATCCTCTATCTCTTCCGCCACTTTTTCCGGCTTCATCAGGTTCCACGCTGCAAATACTCCTATTGACATAAGCAATGCCAGCATGGCCACAAGTGGGATGAACACTGCTTTTTTCTTTGACGTCTTCTTCATGGCATAGTCCTCCTTGCTCAATTTTCTGATTTGTTCATTTAGTTTTTCATCGGGCATAGCTTCAGGAGAAAGAGCCTGTTTTAATAGCTGCTCATATTGTTCAGTATATTTCATAATGACTGTCCTCCAATATCTTCTTCATAGCGCATCTTGCTTTATGAAGCCTGCTTTTTACAGTGCCTTTTGGAATTTTCAGCGCTGTAGCAATTTCTTCTACCGACATCTGCGCCGTATAGTACATATATAATGCGATTTTTAATTTCTCAGGAAGCTTTGATGCTGCTATTTTCACTTCTTCTTTCAATTCATCGGAAATCAACTTTTCTTCCGGTGATAATTCCGTTGAAACCAATGTTTCCGAAACTTGCTCTGAAAATGGCTCCATTGGTGCTATCCGATACCTGATAGCAAACTTTTTCCGGTTATTTTTATAGATTCCCGTCGCTAATGCGATTAGATACGACTTTGGATTCTTCTCCCTGTCGATATGCTCTAACTGTTCCACTGCTTTTAAAAATGTTTCCTGATATAAATCATCTGCTCCCATTTTTTGTCCAGTTAGGTTCAGACAAAAGCTATATATGTATTTTCCGTATAAGTCTATTAACTTGTCTAGTTCTGTTAGATTCAAACAATCACTCCTTTTTCTTCTACCGGTAAAAGAAAGGACCTCTATCCTGACTGCCCTTCACTTATTATTGTCATGAGCGCGGATAGAGGTTCATTTTTTTCTTTTTATATTGTATCATAGTCTTATTTTATTTACAAAAAGAGAGAAAATTTTCCATCTTTTTAAAATCCGGTAGCAAACAAACAGCTCTCCACATATATTATTATGAAAGGATAAGTAGAATTATGAAAGGATTTATATGAAAGATTGTATGTTTGATGAAAAACAACGTTACGATGACTTTCCGGTGGCAATGGCCTATGTCCCCTGGCAGAAAACCAATGAAACCTATGAATGTCTGGAAAAAGCTTTCGAAGAAGGTACTCTTTTTCCAATACTGAACAGACCATTTACTGGAAGGAGATGCGTATAACATGATGAGCAAGGAACAGCAAAAACTTCTATACGAAATCAGCATGATAGACTTTGCTATCGTGGAACTGAACGAATATCTGGATACCCATCCTTATGATACAGAATCGGTACAGTATATTGCCCAGTATAACCGGGTAAAAAATAAAATGATGCGGGAATACGCAAGCAAATACAGTCCTTTGGCAGTGCGCTATGCAGAGGATGAACCGGAATGGTCATGGGCAATGACACCATTGCCATGGGAAGGAGGCTGCAACTAAATGTGGAATTATGAAAAAAGATTACAATATCCTTTGAATATAAAAAACCCCAATGCAAAGTTAGCTCAGTGCATCATCAGCCAGTATGGCGGTCCTGACGGTGAACTTGGCGCTTCCATGCGTTATCTATCTCAGCGTTATACGATGCCTTATCCGGAAGTTGCAAATCTGCTGACCGACATAGGTACGGAAGAGCTTGGGCATTTTGAAATGGTAGGTGCCATCGTGTATCAGTTAACAAAGAATCTTTCTATGGAAGAAATTGAAAAATCCGGCTTTGCTCCTTACTATATCGATCACACTACTGCCCTCTGGCCCCAGGCGGCAGGCGGCATTCCCTTTAATGCCTGTGAATTCCAGTCCAAGGGGGATGTGATTACGGATTTGATGGAGGATATGGCTGCAGAGCAAAAAGCACGTACTACCTACGACAACATTCTCCGTCTGGTTAGAGACGATCCTGATGTCTATGAACCTATTAAATTCCTCCGCGCAAGAGAAATCGTCCATTTCCAGCGTTTCGGTGAAGCGCTCCGCATTACTCAGGAAAGATTAGATGCCAAAAACTTCTACCAGTTTAATCCTGAATTTGATAGATGTAAAAAATAACAAAAAAACAGGGAGTGTCCCAAAATAACTAAGTTTTAGTTATGGAGTGATGCTCCCTTTAAAAAGCACGTCTACATAGTTTACCTGTCCTCTTACATTCCCCTTCATATAAGTTTCATATTCAGCGTAAAAAGATTATCCTTTCGACTTACTTTAGTTCCTTGCATTGTTTTCATTTTAAAATATAAGCACCAAAAAGGAATATTTTTTGACATTATTTTTTATGATTGAGGAACCGTTTCCTATATGATATAATGAGATTGTAAAATTGAAAAGAAATAAGCATCCCAGACCGTCCAAAGTTGAGGATGCTTATTCTTATAAGTTAACTTTACTGAGGGCAATCGGAACTCGTGTCCGATAACCTTTCTAAGTAGATTATACAATAGGGCTGCTTGCTTTGCAAGTGGCTCTTTTAAATGGTTTGTAATAAGTTTGCATCTAATAAATCTTTACATCTCCCAAATGTACTCTTTCATTATAATAATCAATGGTTACTTCAAGTTCTGAAAGCTGTCCCTGCAAGCTTATATGGATTCATTGGAACCTGGCCTCACGGCAATAAGCATTGTAAAATGACCGCCTTCCGCTTTCTACCTTGTTAATAACAAAAGGAAGAGGAGTTCTCTCCTCTTCCCCTATAAATGATTCGCCCTGATAGGAAAAAATATTTAAGGCAGAAACACTTTACAAGTAAAATAATATCACAAATTGAAAATTTTTCAATCACATTTGCGGTTTTTTTAGACAATATAAAATCGTATGATTTTTCAAAAGCCATCTCAAAATCTTTACCTTCCAATTTAACCCTTTTCATTTCTCCAAAAAAGACTTTGCAAAAAGTCAAAAATCCTTTATGATGGATTCATATACTTATAAAAAGTTATCCCTATTTACTTTTTATGAAAAGTGGTGTTGAATAGCAAAAATAATAAGGAAAGAAAAGAGGGCATGTCTATGGCGATTGGAAGGAAAAATGTGGTGCTCATGCGAGCGGTTTCAGAATTAAAGGAAGCGGATTACTCGAAAGATCCTGAATTAAACGGTATTTATCTAAGATTAT
>CAMWWJ010000281.1 GCA_947177925.1 uncultured Lachnospiraceae bacterium | reverse complement strand
GTTATCATATATTAGTAACGATTGCACATTAATAGTTTCAAATTTAGGCGTTAAAGCTCCTGCCATAGGTGTTGCTATATCTTCTTACTTTGATAAAGTCAAAGAGGATGTTGAATGGTAAAATGTAATTTCAAAAATACAGTTTGTTTAGCTCCACTGTAAAATTTTACAGTGGAGCCCTTTATATAAACCTTACAGATTCTGCTGGATGATTCGGGTGATAATCCCCATAGCCTATCATAAAAAGGCGGGAATGACTTGAAACCATCATCTAGCGCCCATAATCGCTTATGAACCAAAGTCATTCTCGCTATGTGGGAAAATAAAAAAGTCAGCAATCCGCTGCCCAAACGGCATAGTGGCGCTACTGGCACAAATATAATCTTTACAACGTGTGCAATGCGGCATTCACTTCCGCTTACAGCTAAATAGCTACGTCTCTTAGAGGGGATACACGCAAAAATCAATTATAAAAATAGTTTAATACAAGATATAGTGTCCGTCAAGTTATTCATGCAGTATATAATATTTACTACAATTACTTTTTACAAACTTTTCTACAGACTACTTACATATATCATGCTTTTTTTATCATTCCATAGAAAGAGCGCAGAGCATATCATGCATACATGACTTATTCTTTCATTTCTTTTTCTAACCATAGTTTAAAATTGCCTTATGGATTCCACTTATAAAATGTTAATTTCATATTATCATAAACAAATTGCATGTCCGGATGGTTATATCCTATCTTGATCATAAGAATTTTGTATGCTTTTAAGTAATAATATAGAGAAATTTTATACTTTTTCTGGCACCTATATAGATATGCCACATTGTTATAGCCAATTCCAATACTCGGATGATTCTCTCCCAACACGCATTTCCGTATCTGTAAGCTCTTTTTATGCAGTTCCTCTGCTTTTTCGTACATTCCCTCTCGTACATACATTACTGCCAAATTATCATAACTTCTTGCCGTGTCTGGATGAAGTTCTCCTAACACTCTTTTTTGAATATTCATACCATTTTTGCACATTCTTTTTGCTTCAGCATATTTTCCCCACTTATCGTATAATTGTGACAGATTATTATAAACTATCGCCACTAAAGGGTGATTCTTTCCTAAAACATTTTTTCTTATAAATAGACATTTTCTAAACAATTGTTCTGCTTTTTCAAATCTACCTTGCTTCACATATATACTCGCCAAATTATTATAACCACTTGCAATATGCGGATGATTTTCTCCCAAGACACTTTTCCAAAGTTCCAAAGCTTTTTTGTACAGTCCTTCCGCTCTTACATACTCTCCCTGTTCTGCATATACATATGCCAAATTATTATAGTTCGGTGCAGCATCCGGGTGGTCATCCCCCAGAATATTTTTCCTAATCTGCAAAGATTTTTCAAGCATTTCTACTGCTCTTTTAAATTTTCCTTGCCACTCATATGCAATCGCTAGATTATTATAACTCGTTGCAGTTTCTAAGTGATTCTCTCCTAATACGCTTCTGCACATTTTTAGGCTCTCTTTATACAATTCCTCCGCTTTTTCATATTTTCCCTGTTTCACATATAAATCTGCCAGATGTTGATAAGCCCTTGCCGAATCAATACATTCTTCATTAAACTCCTCTTTGCAGAACTCTAAGAGCCTCTGATACAATTTTTCTGCATTTTCATATTCTGACAAGTAAGAAAATAAATAAGCAAGAGTAAATATAAAACCAATTCGTTCCATGTAACCTTCTATATCTTCTAGTTTCTCAATTATTTTCTCCGCAAAAGGAATAAATCCCTGACTCTCTAAAGCCGAACCGCTTTCCGATATTTTCAAGCTCCTTTGACATGACTCTATCAAACCACGGTGTTTTTCTGCCCTTGGTCTTTTTGTCTCAAATATAAACTGCGCAAACACTGGATGCAAGGTATAACTCTCTTGTTCCGCATCATACTGCAACCATCCCTTTTGATACAACCCCATAAGAATATCATCATCTTCATCAACACCCGCATCCAAAAGTAGCCACTCATTACATGTCTCCGCCGCCAATGAAATATATGGGAACACCGAAAAAGCCTCTAAAATGTTTTTTTCTGCCTCTGTCAACCTAGAAAGATTATATAAAACCTTAAAAGATTCCTGAATATTAATAAGTTCTCCATCCTTATGGAACTCAAGTTGGAAACCCTTTTGCTCCAGTTCATCCCGTAGCCTTTTCACTGTCCAATGTTTTGTACGTGCTAAATGAGCTAGAAGTTCAACTGTAATAGTATGCCTCCCAGCCAGACTCTCTATGACATATTCCAGATCCTGCCTTTCCTCTGGACTAAGCTTTCTTTCACTACCTACAAACCGGATTTTCTCATAGATTTCTTTACACTGTTCCATGCCAAGGAATCCGATTCGGTATGGTTCAAATTCATCTCCAAATGACGCCAGTCGGGATGTCAGGATAACCGCTCCAGGAATCCCCTTTAGCCTCTGCAACCCCGGATCTGCACCTATGGGCTTGTCCACATTATCTACAAAAAGCAGTAGATTCCCATCTGAAGCCAGATATTCCAGTTCCCTCCATACTGCTTCCTGGTTTTGCTCTGGACTCTCCTGCTGCTTAAACTTTAAACAGTTCTGCAGACTGCTACCCATATTCCCATTATACTCAATATAGCCCAGATGCCTGAATGGACCGTTTCCGCCTTCGGCATGCTTATTCAGATATTCCTCAAACAGCTTCCTGCAGATATGTGTCTTCCCAATCCCGCCCATACCACTTACCAAAACAAACTTGCGCCCATTCTCTATTTTCTGACGCAAATCCTGCAGTTCCGCCTCGCGCCCGGTAAAATAAGACACTAGCTTTATATTGGCATTATGGGTAACAACAAATGCACGCTCTGAGTCCTGATACATGGCAATATACAAATCCCTACCTGCATATGGACCATTAAATTCACAGTTCTTATTTTTGTTCACAACTTCCGGTCCCATTTATCATATCCCTCCCCGCAGATGGACCATTATATGAATTTCCCTTACCTTTATTAACAACATTAGAATGGTCAGCCACATTACCGCTATTGACCGTCTGCGCAATCTTCACCACCTTACCTGCTGTGAAGATGGATACCAACAACCCTGTTATGGAACATACCCCACAGATAATATTAAACAAGTCCATCTTGTCCCCCTTTGCAACTTTCTGTCTACCACAATTATAATATCAAACATATTCATAAGCAATAAACTTTTATCGTAAAATATAATCTTACAGTCTTATACTCAGTAAACTCTCCCCTATACCCTCAAATCTGTCCTAGATTTCTCTTCTGCTTTTAATAGGGTAAAGGTTATTTCGGCTCACTTCTCTATATGTAGTATTTCCTATATTTGTATGATCCTCAGATACATCTATTAGGAGGGCATAGGTTCAATCCTCAGAAGCGCACATAAATCGCTCACACTCATTCAACAATCCTATATCTCTGCAACCTGCTGCGAACCGATAAACGGCTTCTGGATACTTCCTATCGGCCTTCTGAAATACATTATCCCATCATCACACAAGAAAAGGATTTCACGCTCACCGCAGTCTCAATCATGTTGAATTCTTTGGCAGAGACAAGCAGGCAACTGTTGACCGGAATAAGAGTATTACCGTCGCTCCAACTGAGAGTGACATGCGGTAGCCTTTTTGTAGGTCATATCCGTATGGTCAAAAACCCAGTTCTGTTTTCTTACAGCTGGGGTGCTAGAACAAGGGGCATCCACGATAAAGACATATGCACGTTTTTCAACGGTAAAATCCTTCAGATCCCTGTTTACGATATCGACTGCAAGGAGTGATGTAAAACTAAGTCAGTTTGTTCTTGTGGAATTCAGGAAGCGGTAGAAAGAATTCCCAAAGAAGTTCTCTTTGAATGTCCCAGTCCACTGCTACATATACATGCTCCGATCCCGGAAAACAATGCGAGCTTATATCTGAGAAGAGAAATGGACGAAATTTCCTTTTCTTTTGTAACGTTACACCTAGACAGATGTTTTCCGACACGATGTCCGGAAAAAGTTCTTTAAATATCTTATTATAGTATTATTGTAGAATGTTGTTTGATATGTTATTATTTTTATAGTTGCTGTTTTCTAAGCATGGACAAATTACTTTTGAAGTTAAGATATCAATAATCATTAAATATCATTTGAAATGCTAACTTTAAAC